>NZ_JBVVPQ010000031.1:0-89522 GCF_055811695.1 Bradyrhizobium sp. MI1.3
TCTCTTATATCTTTTCACCTTTTTTTCTTTCTCCGCCCCCCCGCCGCGGGGGGGCCCCGCGGCCCCCCCCCCCCCCCCCCCCCCCGACAGTGGGGTGTGAGGCGTCGACGTCGGCGCTTCACATTCAAGCCTTACGCGTACCGCCCGTGGCAGTGCTTGTACTTCTTGCCTGAGCCGCACGGACAATCCTCGTTGCGGCCGATCTTGCCCCAGCTGGCCGGGTTCTTGGGATCGCGCAACGCGGCGTCGGTGGCCTGCGCTCCGAGCGTGACGCTGGCGAGCGCCATTTCGTCCTCGCCGGTGTTCGGGTCGAATTTGTGCGCTTCCATCTGAGGCAGCACCGGGGCTTCCTGCTCCGGCGGCACGATCTCGACCCGCATCAGCTGCGCCGTAACGGCCTCGCGCAGATGCGCGCTCATCTCCTGGAAAAGGTTGAACGCCTCGGTCTTGTACTCCTGCAGCGGATCGCGCTGGCCGTAGCCGCGCAGGCCGATGACCTGGCGCAGATGGTCGAGCATGATCAGATGCTCGCGCCAGAGATGGTCGAGCGTCTGCAGCAGAATGGTCTTCTCGACGTAACGCATCACGTCGGGACCCCATTGCCCGACCTTGGCCGCCATGTGCTCGTCGGCGCGGGTCTCGATGCGCGTGAGCAGCTCCTCGTCGGCGATGCCCTCTTCCTTGGCCCAGTCCTCGACCGGCAAGTCGAGATCGAGCACGCGCTTGAGCTCTTCCTTCAGGCCCGCGACGTCCCACTGTTCGGCATAGGCGTGCTCGGGCACGTGCTTGGCGACGAGATCGTCGATGAAGGCGTGGCGCATGTCGGCGACGGTCTCGGCGACGCTGTCGTCCTTCATCAGGTCGACGCGCTGGTCGAAGATCACCTTGCGCTGGTCGTTCTGGACGTTGTCGAACTTGAGCAAATTCTTGCGGATGTCGAAGTTGCGCGCCTCGACCTTCTGCTGCGCCTTTTCGAGCGCCTTGTTGATCCAGGGATGGATGATGGCCTCGCCCTCTTGCAGGCCGAGACGCTGCAGCATGCTGTCGAGGCGATCCGAGCCGAAGATGCGCATCAGATCGTCTTCCAGCGACAGGAAGAATTTCGAGCGGCCGGGGTCGCCCTGACGGCCGGAACGACCGCGGAGCTGGTTGTCGATGCGGCGGGATTCGTGGCGTTCGGAGCCCATGATGTAGAGGCCGCCGGGCTTCTTCACCGTCTTGGCGGGCTTCGAACCCTTCGCCGGCTCGATCTCGACCTCTTCTTCGGCCTTCAGCACGATGTCGCGGAAGTGCTCGATGTCGGCCTTGATCTGCTCGATCTTCAAGGCCTTCTCGGCCTCGTCCTCGATCGAAGCGGCCTCCTGCTGGATGCGCATTTCCAGCGAGCCGCCGAGCTTGATGTCGGTGCCGCGGCCGGCCATGTTGGTCGCGATCGTGATCGCGCCGGGGACGCCGGCTTCCGCGACGATGTAGGCTTCCTGCTCGTGGAAGCGCGCGTTCAGCACCGCGAACAGCTTTGCCGGCTTGCCGGCGCGGGCCGCGGCGTACAGCTTCTGCATCGAATTTTCGCTGCCGAAATCGATCTGCCGATAGCCGTGCTTCTTGAGATATTCGGCGATCACTTCCGATTTTTCGATCGAGGCGGTGCCGACCAGCACCGGCTGCAGCCGCGCGTTGGCGCGCTCGATCTCGGCCAGGATCGCGGCGTATTTCTCGTTCTGGGTGCGATAGACCTCGTCGTCCTCGTCGAGACGGGCGACCGGCAAATTGGTCGGGATTTCCACGACCTCGAGCTTGTAGATGTCGAACAATTCGTCGGCTTCGGTCAGCGCCGTGCCGGTCATGCCGGCGAGCTTTTCGTACATCCGGAAATAGTTCTGGAAGGTGATCGAGGCCAGCGTCTGGTTTTCCGGCTGGACCTGCACGTGCTCCTTGGCTTCCAGCGCCTGATGCAGGCCTTCCGAATAGCGGCGGCCCTGCATCATGCGACCGGTGAACTCGTCGATGATGACGACCTCGTCGTCGCGGACGATGTAGTCCTTGTCGCGCGTGAACAGGGTGTGGGCGCGCAGCGCCTGGTTGATGTGGTGCACGACGGAGACGTTCTCGACGTCGTAGAGCGACTCGCCCTTGAGCTGGCCGGCATCGCGCAGCAGCGTCTCGATCTTCTCCATGCCGGCTTCGGTCAGCGTCACTGTGCGCTGCTTCTCGTCGACGTCGTAGTCGGACTTGTCGAGCTTGGGCAGGAAGCCGTCGATGGTGTTGTAGAAGTCGGAGCGGTCGTCGAGCGGACCGGAAATGATCAGCGGCGTGCGCGCTTCGTCGATCAGGATGGAATCGACTTCGTCGACGATGGCGTAGAAGTGCGGCCGCTGGACCATGTCCTCGAGCCGGTACTTCATGTTGTCGCGCAGATAGTCGAAGCCGTATTCGTTGTTGGTGCCGTAGGTGATGTCGCAGGCATAGGCCGTCTTGCGCTCGGAATCGTCGAGGCCGTGCACGATCACGCCGGTGGTCAGGCCGAGGAAGCCGTAGATCTGGCCCATCCAGGCGGAGTCGCGGCGGGCGAGGTAGTCGTTGACGGTGACGACGTGGACGCCCTTGCCGGCGAGCGCGTTGAGGTAGACCGCGAGCGTTGCGACCAGGGTCTTGCCTTCGCCGGTCTTCATCTCGGCAATGTCGCCCTCGTGCAGCACCATGCCGCCGATCAGCTGGACATCGAAATGGCGCTGGCCGAGCGTGCGCTTGGCGGCTTCACGGACCGTGGCGAAAGCGGGGACCAGAAGGTCGTCCAGGGTCTTGCCCTCGGCGAGCTGCTGCCTGAACTCGACGGTGCGGGCCTTGAGGGCTTCGTCGGAGAGTTTCGAAACCTCGGGCTCCAGCGCGTTGATCGCGTTGACGCGGGACTGATATCCCTTCACCCGCCGGTCGTTGGCGGAGCCGAAAAACTTGCGGGCGAGCGCGCCGATCATGCTTAGTTCCTGTGTTCGCGATTCAACCGCGTTCGCGTTGCAGCCAAGAGGTTGTCACCCGCCTGCCTATCAACTCACCGTGACGCCTGCTGGGCGCCGGAGCCCGGACTGCGGGGGGTCCATCCGCCATATGGGTGGGAGTTGGGCAAGTCTGGGTTCAACGGCCAAAAACGCAGCAAAATAAACGCCATCGCATGGACGCGACCGGGCAGAGATATGGCCCGGTCAGGGCCTTGTCAACGGCGGGTGCATTGCGGCTAATTCATCATTTTGACAGACTTTTCGCGTTGCCAAGGCCCCCTGAATTGGGCGAGTGTCCGCCCCGCTCGAGCAGCCCCCTGCTTCAACAAAAGGATTTTCCATGACCACCTCGTTCCCGGTAACCAAAACCGGCCTGCGCTTCGGCCTCGCCACCGCCCTCGTGGGCTGCCTTGCGCTGGCGCTGATCGCAGGTCCCGGCCGGGCTGCCGACGATCCGGTGCTGGCGAAGGTCAATGGCGCGGAAATCAAGAAGAGCGACGTCGCCATGGCCGAAGAGGAACTCGGGCCGAGCCTTGCCCAGATGGACCCGGCGACCAAGGACGAGAACGTCCTGTCCTTCCTGATCGACATGAAGATCGTCGGCAAGGCCGCCGAAGACAAGAAGCTCGCCGACGGCGAGGAGTTCAAGAAGCGGCTCGCGTTCGCCCGCAACCGCCTGCTGATGGACAGCCTGCTCGCCGGCGAGGGCAAGGCCGCCACCACCCCGGATGCCATGAAGAAGGTCTATGAGGAGGCCTCCAAGCAGATCACCGGCGAGCAGGAAGTGCACGCCCGCCACATCCTGGTCGAGACCGAGGACGAGGCCAAGGCGGTGAAGGCCGAGCTCGACAAGGGCGCCGATTTCGCCGAGCTCGCCAAGAAGAAGTCCAAGGATCCGGGTTCGGCCGACGGCGGCGACCTCGGTTTCTTCACCAAGGAGCAGATGGTGCCGGAATTCTCGGCGGTCGCCTTCGCGCTCGAGCCGGGCAAGATCTCCGACCCCGTGAAGTCGCAGTTCGGCTGGCACGTCATCAAGGTCGAGGAAAAGCGCAACCGCAAGGCGCCGGACTTCGAGCAGGTCAAGGCGCAGATCGAGCAGTATGTCACCCGCAAGGCCCAGGCCGATTACGTCGCCAAGCTGCGCGCGGAAGCCAAGGTCGAGCGGCTGGACCAGCCGGCGGATGCTGCCAAGGACGCCAAGCCGGCTGATGCGGCCAAGCCTGCCGATGCGAAGCCGTCCGACAGCAAGATGGCGCCGCCTGCGAAGAAGTAAGAATTCGCTGTCACTTCGGTGACGTGAAGAGTATCTAAGCCTTTGTGATGCCCGGCCCCCGCGCCGGGCATCTGCATATCCAGATCCCATCAAGGCGCCCGCGATGTCCTCCTCCGTCTCTCCCCTCGCCCCGAAACACGTTCCCGACATGCCCGTGATCGCGGGGGTCCGTCTCGCGACGGCCGAGGCCGGCATCCGCTACAAGAACCGCACCGACGTGCTGCTCGCGGTGATGGACAAGGGCACCGCGGTCGCCGGCGTCTTCACCAAGTCGAAATGCCCCTCCGCGCCGGTGGAATGGTGCCGCGCCAAGCTGAAGGGCGGCAAGGCGCGCGCGCTGGTGGTGAATTCCGGCAACGCCAATGCCTTCACCGGCAAGACCGGTCGCAGCTCCACCGCGCTGACCGCGAAGATCGCGGCCAAGGCCGTCGGATGCACCGAGGGCGAGATCTTCCTGGCCTCGACCGGCGTGATCGGCGAGCCGCTGGATGCGACCAAGTTCGACGGCGTGCTCGGGCGGCTCGCGGAAACCGCCGAGGCCGGCGATTATCTCGCCGCCGCCAAGGCGATCATGACCACCGACACCTTCCCGAAGGTCGCAACCGCGACCGTGAAGCTCGGCAAGGCCAAGGTCACCATCAACGGCATGGCCAAAGGTGCCGGCATGATCGCCCCCGATATGGCGACGATGCTGTCCTTCATCTTCACCGACGCACCGATCGCGCCGGCCGCGCTGCAGGCGCTGCTCAAGAGCGGCGTCGAAGACACGTTCAACGCGGTGACGATCGACGGCGACACCTCGACCTCGGATACGCTGCTGGCGTTCGCCACCGGTGCTGCCGCAGAACACGGCGCGCCGAAGATCAGCCGCGCCAGCGACCCCCGCCTGAAAGCCTTCGTCAAGGCCTTCAACCAGGTGCTCGCCAATCTTTCCGAGCAGGTGGCCCGCGACGGCGAAGGCGCCCGTAAGCTGGTCGAGATCACCGTCGAGGGCGCCAAGACCAAGGCCTCGGCGCGCAAGATCGCGATGTCGATCGCGAACTCGCCGCTGGTGAAGACCGCAATCGCCGGCGAGGACGCCAATTGGGGCCGCGTGGTGATGGCGGTCGGCAAGGCCGGCGAGCCGGCCGACCGCGACAAGCTCTCGATCTCCTTCAACGGCATCCGCGTCGCCAAGAGCGGCGCGCGCGATCCGTCCTATGACGAGGCGCAGGTGTCGGAAGCGATGAAAGCGCCGGAGATCGCGATCAAGGTCTCGCTCGGCCTCGGCAAGGGCCGCGACCGCGTGCTGACCTGCGACCTCACCAAGGAGTATGTCGCGATCAACGGGGATTACAGGTCGTAAGCGTCCCGACCGGCGGCTATTTCGTGATGTGCGCAGTGATCAGCGCCTGATTGAACATGGCGTTCAGGGCGGCCGTGATGTCCGCCGGGGTATTCGCCGTATAGAAGTAGCCCGGCGTCGCGCAGCCCTGCAGGCTCGCCGGAATGAGCGGTATGTTCCAATTGGCGTAATCGTCCTCGTCATTGGCAAAAGACGCGTTCACCGGATCGATCACCTGGTAAGGAATGTAGAGCACCGAGATGATGATACCCTTGTCCTTCAAGGGTTTGCAGACGGTCGCCGGATTGATGACCGTGGCATGGTTACTGCCCGACCAGCCTCCATTCGGAACGCCTTTGACTTGCGGATCTTGTGCGCCGTCGGTGACGAGGAATACATAGGGTCGCGCGTTGCTCGAGGCGCTGCCGTCGCCGGCGCTGACGATCAAGCTGTTGAGCGAACTCAACGCGTTGTCGATATGGGTGCCGCCCGATCCGAGAGCCGTATTCATGTTGGTGTCGAGCAACGAAGCGAGGTTGGCGGCTGCGTAGTTGATTGTCGACGGATTCGTCGAAGAACCGTTGATGCTGGACGTCAGCGGAAAATAGTTCTTATCGAGGTACTGAATGAACGGATAGATACCAATCCGGAATTGATTAGCGACCTTCATGCTGCTGTTGGCGGTGATAAACAGCTGGTTCACGGCGTAGCCGACCGCATCCAGCCGGAGCTGAATGCAGTTATCGGTTCCGGCGGTGGGGCAGTTCGCAACGGTCGGAAGGGTCGAATACAGTGAGCCCGGTAGACCGGACACGACTGAAGACGACAGCTTCTTGCCCTTTGGATACGTTGAATTCACAGTCGTCGTCGAAAGCAGACCGGCATAGCCGCTTTGACTGACGCGCGAGATCGCATAGCCCAGACAGTAATTGTTGGTAGGATATCCCTGCGTTCCGCTATCGGTGCACGCACTGTTCTGGGGCGCGAAATGGCAGGCCAAGGTGCAGCCTGTGGGGTATTGCCTGAAGTTGTCCGGGTTGATCGATTGCATTCGGACGGCCTCGGCCGAGGTCGACGGCAGGCCCATGGATCCGGAGACGTCGAGCGTGAGATAGAAATCGAGATAGGGCGGCAGCGACGCGGAGGCATTCGAGGTGCCGGAGACGCTGAGCTTTTGGTAGCCGAGAATCTTCAGGAAGGTGACGGGGACGTCGGCACTGAACTGGACGCTGGCGGCCACGGCGATCCCAGTCTTCGTCACCGTGCTGTTGCGAGACAAGTTGGGCGGTGCCGTGACATTGCTCATGTTGGCGTCGAACACGTTATTGGCGTCGTTCACGCCCTCCGTGACGGAGCCATTGCCCGTCATGGCTGCGGCAGCGATAAAGCCGGGGGCCTTCTGTGAGACGGCGGCGACAGCGGCGCCATCGGCAGCAGCTTGCAGCTTTGCCTTCATCCTGGTCGCCATCGAATAGTCGACGGCGCAACCGATGAACGTGATCAGGGGGACGCAGCAGATTGCGAAGATCACCGCGACATTGCCGCGGCGATCGCGGAGAAACCGACGGAAGATGGGACGAAACTCAACGCGCATGGATCTGGCCCGGAATAGTTTCAGCGTTTCCACTCTAGGAACCGTGGATTAAATATGACTTATGGAGACCTCGGAAACACGGGCCGTCACAGGGTTAACGAACCGTTGCGGATGATCCTTCAGCGAGCGGAATTCCAGGGATGGCTGATCTCAAACTGACGCTCGTGGTGGCTTGCGCGCTGGTCGACGCCGACAAGCGCGTCCTGATCGCGCAGCGCCCCGAGGGCAAGACGCTGGCCGGCCTCTGGGAATTTCCCGGCGGCAAGTGTGAGCCCGGCGAGCGGCCGGAACAGAGCCTGATCCGCGAACTCCACGAGGAGCTCGGCATCAGCGTCGCGGAGCCCTGCCTGGCGCCGCTGACATTCGCGAGCTACGGCTACGAGACCTTTCACCTCCTGATGCCGCTCTACATCTGCCGGCGCTGGGAGGGACAGGTCACGCCACGCGAAGGCCAGACCCTGGCCTGGGTTCGCGCCAACAAGCTGCGCGACTATCCCATGCCGCCCGCGGACATTCCGCTGATCCCGCATTTGATCGATTTACTGATGTGAGCTCGGACCTCATCCTGAGGAGACCGCGCAGCGGTCGTCTCGAAGGATGGCTGCGGATGAGAGCCGGGCCTGCATGGTTCGAGATGGCGCCGACGCGCCTCCTCACCATGAGGAGTTACGTCCCTCCCGCCTTCTTCACCGCCTCCGCCAGGCTCGCCTTCGCTGATCCGGGCTTGAGCGGCTGCTGCTGGCTCGCATGCGGGGCCCAGCCTGAGAGCCAGATGATGTCGAATGTCGCACGGATGCGGCCGTCGGCATCGGCAAAGCGTTCCGCGTAGATTTCAGCCATCCGCAGCAGCGTCGATCGCCGGCTGGGCGTGCGTCGCCGTTCGATCAGCACATTGGCGGCGCCCATGCGCCTGATATCCTGCATCAGCGCGAAGGCATTGCCATAGCGCACCACGACGCGGTCGACATCGGTGACCGGCAGCGCAAATCCTGCCCGCTGCAACAGCGCGCCAACGTCGCGTAAATCGGCAAACGGCGCCACACGCGGCGAAACACCGCCCTCGCATTCGGCCTCGGCGGCGGCAAAAGCCTGGCGCAGCTCGGTCAGGCTGTCGCCGCCGATCATCGCCGCCAGCAGAAGGCCGTCCGGCCTCAGCGCGCGACGGATTTGCGCGAGCACCCCCGGCAGATCGTTGACGAATTGCAGCGCCAGCGCCGAGACCACGAGGTCGAGGCCCTCGGGCGCAAAGGGCAGCTTCTCCGCACCCGACGTATCGAGCTCAATGCGCTCGATCGAGGGCAGTCGCGCGCGCAACACGGCGAGACCCTCGCCGGGCGTCCAGAGATCGGCCGCTGTACGAAACTCCCGCATCACTGCGGCCAGCCGGTCGGACATGTCCTCGGCGACCCGATCCAGCAGGAAGCTCACGGCACCTTGCGCCTGCGCGCGGCGCTGTCGCGCGTGCAGCAAAGCACGGTCGAACAGAGCGGGCGCGGTTTGCGGGGTTGTGGCCATGGCGCTGGTTACGCCGATCATGCTGGTTCTGGCAATCCACTGCGCGCGGCGCTAGCCTTGCCTCGTGGAGGCCGACGCCGGCCCCCGTGTTCCAAACTAGCAATGCGCACCAGGTCCGCGGCGCCGGAGCGTCAAACGATGATCACCTGTTATCTGCGATACGAGATCCCCCCGGACAAGCTCGCCGAATTCGAAGCCTATGGCAGGATGTGGCTGGAACTGGTGCCAAGATTCGGCGGCATCCACCACGGGTACTTCCTGCCATCGGAAGGCGCGAGCGACGTCGCCCTCGCAATGTTCAGCTTCCCGAGCTTCGCGGCGTACGAACAATATCGGAAGGACAGCGCCGAAGATCCGGACGTCCAGAAAGCGATCGAATTCGCAAGGCAAACGCGCTGCTTTCGCCGTTATGAGCGATCGTTCTTCCGGCCCGTGCTGCCGAAAGAGCCGTAGGCCGGGCGCGGACGAGAACAGCCCATTGGCTTGAGCGTGGCGCAGGACGGCGCTAGCCTTGCCCAATGGGCGCCGAGGCATCACCACCACGCTCCATTTCCAGCCATCTGCGCGGCGCGCTCGAGGCCTGCCGCGGGGTATTGGCCCATCTGCCACGGCTCGCGCTCGACATCGCGCTGCCGACGCTGTGCGTGTCCTGCCGCGAGCCGGTCGATGGCGAGGGCGTGTGCGCTTCGTGCTGGGCGCGGCTGTCGTTCATCGAACGGCCCTACTGCCCACGGCTCGGCATTCCCTTCGTCTATGACCCCGGCCCCGACATGCTATCGATGGAGGCCATTGCGAGCCCGCCGGCCTACCAACGGGCGCGCGCTGCGGTGCGCTATGACGACGTCGCGCGCACCCTGGTGCATGCGCTGAAATACCAGGACCGCACTGATCTCGCGCCGGCCATGGGGCGCTGGATGGCGCGGGCGGGCGGCGAGTTGCTCGCCGGCGCCGACATGCTGGTGCCGGTGCCCCTGCATTGGCGGCGGGCCTGGCGCCGCCGCTACAACCAATCCGGCGCCCTGGCACGCATCATCGAGCGGCAGAGCGGGGTGAAAGTGAAAGCTGAGGTGCTGCGCCGGGTACGCGCCACCGAGCAGCAGATCGGCCTGTCGCGGGCCCAGCGCGCCACCAATGTGCAGGGCGCATTCCAGGTATCCCCGGACCGTCAGGCGGACGTCCAGGGTCGGCGCATTGTCCTCATCGACGACGTCCTGACGTCGGGTGCGACGCTGGATGCCTGCGCGCGAGCCCTGCTCCGGGCCAAGGCGGCGCAAGTGGACGTGCTGGTGTTTGCCCGGGTTGTCGAGAGCCGGTGAAGTCCCATATAATTCAATGAATTCATGACATGAAAGCGCCAGACAAGATGACCGCTGCTGTCGAGATCTACACCAGGCCGGGCTGCGGCTATTGTTCCGCCGCCAAGTCGCTGCTGACCCGCAAGAAGGCGACGTTCACGGAGTTGGATATCGCCAAGAACCCGTCCTGGCGCCAGGAGATGTACGATCGCTCCGGCGAGGGCTCGACCTTCCCGCAGATCTGGATCGGCGGAACCCATGTCGGAGGCTGCGACGAACTCTACGCGCTCGATCGTGAAGGCAAGCTCGACGCCATGCTCGAAAGCGTCAAGGCGGAGTCATGAGCGACAACAGGACCTTCACGGCAGCGATGGTGCAGATGCGCACCGGCCTGATGCCCGAGCCAAGCCTCGCGCAGGCCACCAGGCTGATCCGCCAGGCTGCGGCCAATGGCGCCGACTACGTGCAGACGCCCGAAGTCAGCAATATGATGCAGCTCAACCGCAAGGCCCTGTTCGAGCACCTCCAGAGCCAAGACGACGACAACTCGCTGAGGGCGTACCGGGCGCTCGCGGCCGAACTGAAGATCCACATCCATGTCGGCTCGCTGGCGCTGCGCTTTTCGGACGAAAAAGCGGTCAACCGCTCGTTCCTGATCGGGCCCGAGGGCAATGTGCTCGCGAGCTACGACAAGATCCACATGTTCGACATCGAGCTCCCTGACGGCGAGAGCTATCGCGAATCCGCCAATTACCAGCCGGGCGAGACGGCCGTGATCTCCGACCTGCCCTGGGGCCGCGTCGGGCTGACGATTTGCTACGATGTCCGCTTCCCCGCGCTCTACCGCGCGCTGGCCGAAAGCGGCGCGTACTTCATCACGGTGCCCTCGGCCTTCACCCGCAAGACCGGTGAAGCGCATTGGCACGTGCTGTTGCGTGCGCGCGCGATCGAGACCGGTTGCTTCATCTTCGCCGCGGCGCAGGCAGGGCTGCATGAGAACAAGCGGGAGACCTATGGCCATTCGCTGATCATCGATCCCTGGGGCGAGATCCTCGCCGAAGGCGATGTCGAGCCCGGCATCATCATGGCACAAATCGATCCGGCCAAGGTCGAGACCGCGCGCCGCGCGATCCCCTCGCTCCAGCACGGCCGCCGCTTCGGCGTCGCCGACCCCAAGGCCGGGCCGGACCACCTGCATCTGGTGCGGGGATCGGCATGATCCGCTACGCGCTCCGCTGCGACCGGAGCCACGACTTCGAGAGTTGGTTCCAGAGCTCGGCCGCGTACGATTCTCAGGTGAAGCGCAAGCTCGTGACTTGTCCGATCTGCGGCTCGGCCAAGGTCGACAAGGCGATCATGGCGCCGCGCATCGTCGGCAAGAAGGGCCGCGGACGCGCCACGCCGCCGCCTGAGCCCACCGCCACGACGACCGCGCCCGAGGCTGCGCAATCCGCACCGACCTCGCTGTTGATGGCGCAGGAGCGCGAGCTGCGCGCCAAGCTCAAAGAGCTGCGCGATCACATCGTGAAGAACGCCGACAATGTCGGTGAGCGATTCGCCAATGAAGCCCGCGCGATGCATTACGGCGACAAGGAGCACCGTCCGATCTACGGCGAAGCCTCGCCCGACGAGGCCAAGTCGCTGATCGACGAAGGCATCGAGGTGTCGCCGCTGCCGACGCTGCCGGAAGACCGGAATTAGACTCCCACCAGCACCGCCACGCCGAGCACGATCAGCGCGATGCCGATAATTTCGCGCGGCGCGATCGGCTGCTTGAACGAGTAATAGGCCACGCCTTGCGCGAACAGCACCTCGATCAAGGCCAGCGTGCGGACATTGGCGGCGGCCGTCAGCGCGAACGCCAGGAACCAGAACTGCGAGGCGAAGGCGCCGGTGAAGCCGGCCAGCATTGAGGGCCGCCACATTGAGAGGATGCCCTGAAGCACCTTTGGCGCGCGCCAGAGCAGATAGATCGTCAGGATCAACGTCTGCACGAACAGGCCGAGCACCAGCGTGAACGATGCCGCCGTCACGAACGAGACATCAGGCACGTTGATGATGGCGCCGCGGAAGCCGACCGCTGACAACGCGAACGCCGCCGCCGCGACGAGACCGGTGATGGTCGGCTTCAATTCGGCAAAACTCTTCTCGCCACCGGGCCGTAGCGCGGTGATGACGACGCCGATTGTCGCGATCACGATCGCCAGCACCTTGAGCCATGTCAGATGATCGCCGAGGAAGACGAAGCCGAAGATGGCGGTCTGGATCGCCTCGGTTTTCAGATAGGCCGTCGTCACCACGAAGGAGCGGTCGTTCATGGCGAGCAGCATCAGGCCGGTCGCGACGATCTGGCTGAGCGCGCCGAGCAGCAGCCACGGCCAGAACACACCGGGCGGCATGCCGAGATGATCGCCGGTGGCAACCAGCACCACTGCCAGGAACAGGAGCGAGAACGGAAAGCCGAATAGGAAGCGGATATTGGTCGCGCCCCAAGTCCCCAGCGGCTTTGTCAGTGACCGCTGCATCGCATTGCGCGCGACCTGGCCGAGCGCGGCAATGACGGTGAAGGGAATCCAGAGGCTGGCGATGGTGAACATGGGGAAATGGGTGGGAGGGCCAATGATTGCGGCCAACCTGCCGCTAGCTGTTCAATGGGTCAACCACACGAACGTCATGGGAGCGATGCTATCGCCAAATTCATCGTCGTCCTGGACAAGCGAAGCGCAGATCCAGGACCCATTACCCCTGGGAGTGGTTTGGCGAAGACTCGAGATTATCTGTCTCGCGCCACAACTTCTCCCAGGGGTAATGGGTCCTGGCTTTCGCCAGGACGACGCCGAATGTTTGGAAGCAGCAACGCCTCACACCATGCCTTCCGCCACCACCATGTAGTTCACGTCCATGTCTGACGAGAGGGTCCATTTGTCGGCGAAGGGTGAGTAGACGACGCCGGTCTGCTCGGTGATGACCAGGCGGTTGTCGAGCAGGTATTTCGTCAGTTCGTCGGGGGTGACGAATTTGTTCCACTCGTGGGTGCCGCGCGGCAGCCATCGCAGCACATATTCGGCGCCGACGATGGCGAGCGCAAAACTCTTCCAGTTCCGGTTCAGCGTCGAGACCACCATCAACCCGTTCGGCTTCAGCATCGCGGCGCAGCGCTTCAGGAAAACGCCGACGTCGACGACGTGCTCGACCACCTCCATCGCCAGCACGATGTCAAAGCGCTCGCGCGGGTCGATCTCCTCAACCGTGGTGCAGCGATAGTCGATCGCGAGATGCGCCTTGTCGGCATGCAGCTTCGCGGCCGCGATGTTGCTGACCGACGGATCGACGCCGATGACCTGCGCACCCAGGCGCGACAGCGGCTCGCAGAGCAGGCCGGCGCCGCAGCCGATATCGAGCACGCGCAGACCGCCGAGGCAGTTGAGGCTGCGCAAATTGCGCTCGAACTTGCGGCAGGCGGCATCGCGGATGTAGCCGAGCCGCAGCGGGTTGATCCGGTGCAGCGGCGCCATCTTGCCGTTGGGGTCCCACCACTCGGCCGAAAGTTTTGAGAATTTCGCGATCTCGGCGGCGTCGACGGTCGAGCCCGGCTGCGGGCTTGCGGTAGCGGAAGTATTTTGCTGCATGCTCATGGGTTGCGCGCGGTCCTACCGCGTGGTGATCGAACTGCGGAAGGCGAGCGGCGAGGCGATGGTCCGGATGGTTTCGCGACCTTCCCCCACGCCATTGATGGTGACGTCGCCATAGTTGAGAATACGTCCGAGAATGGTCTGATTCACATCGACGCTCTCGACCTTATCCAGCGCCATCTCGAAGGTGCGGCGCTTGATGAAGCCGGTCTTGTGCACGACCCGCAAATTGGTCACGTCGGTCTCGGTGGTAAAGCGATGGAACCAGCCCTTCACGGTCCAGTACAGCGCCGCCAGAGCCACTAGGCCGGCCGCGACCAGACAGAGCAGGACGAGCCCCTCGACGATGGTTTGCCGGGACAGGACGAACAGGACCAGCGCCACGATCCAGGCCAGGATCGCCGGAAAATAGAAGATCCAGTGCGCATTGGTCGAATACAGCACCCGCTCGCCCGGTTGCAGGATCTCGTCGATGTAACGCGCCATGACCTCGAATAACCCATTGCCCGGATTGGCCCGCGCAGGAACCTGCTTGCCCCCGGCCCCGCCCCTCTGTATACGCGCGGTCGGTATCGCAGGCACCCGTCCAGCGCGGGTCACCATACTTATCCTTATGAGGGAATGCACGCGTCGTCATGAGCCGCCTCGTGATGAAATTCGGCGGCACATCCGTCGCCAACATCGAACGTATCCGCAACGTCGCACGCCATGTGAAGCGTGAGGTCGACGCCGGCCATGAAGTGGCCGTGGTCGTCTCGGCGATGTCCGGTAAAACCAACGAGCTGGTGGCCTGGTGCACCGAGGCCTCGCCGATGCACGACGCACGCGAATACGACGCCGTGGTCGCCTCGGGCGAACAGGTGACGTCCGGCCTGCTTGCCATCGTGCTTCAGGGCATGGGTATCCAGGCCCGCTCCTGGCAGGGCTGGCAGATCCCGATCACGACCAGCGACGCCCATGCTTCGGCCCGGATCGAGGGCATCGACGGCAGCGAGATCATCAAGCGCTTCAGGGAGCGCAAGGAAGTCGCCGTGATCGCCGGCTTTCAGGGCATCAACCCCGAGACCAACCGCATCACCACGCTCGGCCGCGGCGGCTCCGACACCTCGGCCGTGGCAATCGCCGCCGCCGTCAAGGCGGACCGCTGCGACATCTACACCGACGTCGACGGTGTCTACACAACCGATCCGCGAATCGTGCCGAAGGCGCGCCGGCTCGACAAGATCGCGTTCGAAGACATGCTGGAGCTGGCCTCCCAGGGCGCCAAGGTGCTCCAGGTCCGCTCAGTGGAACTCGGCATGGTCCACAACATGCCGATTTTCGTCCGCTCGAGCTTCGACAAGCCCGAGGATATCGACCCGCATGCCAACCAGCCGCCCGGCACGCTGATCTGCAGCGAGGAGGAGATCATGGAAAGCCACGTCGTCACCGGCATCGCCTTTTCGAAGGACGAGGCCCAGATCTCGGTACGCCAGATCGAGGACAAACCCGGCGTGGCGGCGTCGATCTTCGGCCCGCTCGCGGAGGCCAACATCAACGTCGACATGATCGTGCAGAACGTCTCCGAAGACGGCAAGACCACCGATCTCACCTTCACGGTCCCGGCCGCCGACTATACCAGGGCCAAGGAGACCATCACCGCGGCCAAGAGCCAGATCAATTACGCCCGGCTCGACACCGCGACCGACGTTGCCAAGATCTCGGTGATCGGCAGCGGAATGCGCAGCCATGCCGGCGTCGCCGCCCAGGCGTTCTCGGCCCTCGCAGGACGGAATATCAACATCCGGGCCATTACAACCTCCGAGATCAAGTTCTCGGTTCTGATCGACACCGCCTATACCGAGCTTGCGGTGCGCACGCTGCACACGCTCTACGGTCTCGATCAGGCGTAGGCTAATTTTCTCTTAGCGGTCGCAGCAAACGCTGAGGTCTCCACACTTTCGCGTTTGGCAGGCGTTTTGCTTGGCAAAACAAGCCCCAATTCGCTATACGGCGAACAGGGTGGGCTGCCAGAAACTGTGCCCCAGTTGAGGCGGTGCTGATTCGGCCCAGGCAACCGCCGGGGCCGGCGCCGGACGAGCAAATTTGTTGTTTTTCTGGATTTCTGGGCGAGCCGCCGCGGGCCCTTTCGGCCCCGGCTGACGAAGGAGATTGACGGTTCATGCGGAGCGCGTCGGGAGGTCCCCGCGTCTTGTTGAGACGGCTCCGCGAAACCATGGCGGAGCAGGTCTCGGCCCAGGAGCGGCTGGACAAGATCGTGGTGCTGATCGCCGCCAACATGGTGGCCGAGGTGTGCTCGGTCTATGTGCTGCGCGTCGACAACACGCTCGAGCTCTATGCCACCGAAGGCCTCAACCGCGAGGCCGTGCATCACACCGTGCTCAGCGCCCATGAGGGCCTTGTCGGCCTGGTCGCCAGCGAGGCAACCCCTCTCAACTTGAACGACGCGCAGAGCCATCCGGCCTTCTCGTTCCGCCCGGAGACCGGCGAAGAGATCTACCACTCCTTCCTCGGCGTGCCGATCCTGCGCGCCGGCAACACGCTCGGCGTGCTGGTGGTGCAGAACCGCGCCAAGCGCAACTATGTCGAGGAGGAACTCGAGGCGCTTCAGACCACGGCGATGGTGCTGGCGGAGCTGATCGCCTCCGGCGAGCTGTCCGCGCTGGCCCAGCCGGGCCATGAGCCCGCCGCGCGCCATTCGGCGCAGAAGGTCGGCGCCATCCTGTCGGAAGGCATCGCGCTCGGCCACGTCGTGCTGCACGAGCCGCGCGTCGTCATCAAGGACTACATCGCCGAGGACCTGCCGAAGGAGATCAAGCGGCTCGACACCGCGCTCGCCAAGCTGCGCGCCGATCTCGATCGCATGCTGGAGCGCGGCGACGTCGCGGAAGGCGGCGAGCATCGCGAGGTGCTGGAAGCCTACCGCATGTTCGCCAACGACCAGGGCTGGTCGCACAAGCTGCACGAGGCGGTCGCCACCGGCCTGACGGCGGAAGCCGCCGTCGAGCGTGTGCAATCCGACACCCGCGCGCGCATGCTGCGCTCGACCGATCCCTATTTACGCGACCGGCTGCATGATCTCGAGGATCTCGGCTATCGCCTGATGCGGCAACTGGTCGGCCAGGATCACGCGCCGTCACGCGAACAATTGCCCGACAATGCCATCGTCATCGCCCGCGCGATGGGCCCGGCGGCGCTGCTCGACTACGACCGCAAGCGCCTGCGCGGCATCATATTGGAGGAAGGCACCGCCAATTCCCACGTCTCGATCGTGGCGCGCGCGCTCGGCATTCCCGCGGTCGGTGAGGTCCCGAACGCGCCTGGGATCGCCGATCCCGGCGACGCCGTCATCGTCGACGGTACCTCCGGCATGATCTATGTGCGCCCATCGCAGGAGGTCGAAGCGGCCTTCGCGGAGCGCGTGCGCTTCCGCGCCCGCCGCCAGGCGCAGTATCTGGCGCTGCGCGACCTGCCCTGCGTCACCAAAGACGGCCAGAAGGTCGAGCTGATGATCAATGCGGGTCTCGCGATCGACCTGCCGCATATCGAAGATACCGGCAGCGCCGGCATCGGCCTGTTCCGCACCGAGCTGCAATTCATGGTCGGCCAGAGCCTGCCGCGCACCAGCGACCAGCTCGCGCTCTATCGCACCGTGCTGGATGCCGCCGGCACCAAGCCCGTCACCTTCCGCACCCTCGACATCGGCGGCGACAAGGCGCTGCCTTACATGGAGGCGGTGATCGAGGAGAATCCCGCGCTCGGATGGCGCGCGATCCGGCTCGGGCTCGACCGTCCCGGGCTGTTGCGCGGCCAGATCCGCGCCCTGCTGCGCGCCGGCGGCGGCCGCGCGTTGCGCATCATGTTCCCGATGATCTCGGAGGTGGGTGAATTCGATTCGGCGAAGGCGCTGGTCGAACGCGAGCTGACCTATCTGCGCCAGCACGGCCACACACTGCCGGAGCGGATCGACATCGGCACCATGGTCGAGGTGCCGGCGCTGCTCTATCAGCTCGACGAGCTTCTCAAGAAGGTCGACTTCATCTCGGTCGGCTCCAACGATCTGTTCCAGTTCCTGTTCGCGGTCGACCGCGGCAATGCAAAGGTCTCCGAACGCTTCGACACCATGTCGGCGCCGATCCTGCGTGCGCTGCGCGACATCGCGCGCAAGTCGCAGGAGGCGAAGAAATCGCTGTCACTCTGCGGCGAGATGGCCTCGAAGCCGATCGGCGCACTGGCCCTGATCGCGATGGGCTATCGCTCGCTGTCGCTCTCGGCCACCGCGCTCGGCCCGGTCAAGGCGATGGTGATCGATCTCGACGCCAAGAAGGCCGAAGCGATGCTCGGCCCGTTGCTGGACGCGCCCGCCGGCAGCGTCTCGATCCGGCAGAAGCTGACGGAATTTGCCGAGGCTGAAGGCCTGGCGTTGTAGCGGGCCTGTCGCCCCTTCCTGCCGCCTCGCCCTTTCCCGCATTTTGAGACTGAACCGATGTCGTCACTCCCCGAAGCCAAACTGGACGTCCTGCTCGCGCATCACGCCTCGCTCGAAGCCGAATCGCTCGGTCAGCTCGCCTCCGAACGCTATGTGCAGATCACGCGTGAGCTCGCCGAGCTCACGCCATTGATCGAAGCGGTCAAAACCTATCGTTCGGCCGTCAAGGAGCTCGCCGACACCGAGGCGCTGATCGCCGATCCCGCGACCGATGCCGAGATGCGCGCCATGGCGGAAGCCGAGCGCGACGAGCTGACGCCGAAGATCGAGGATCTGGTCCAGAAAATCCGCGTCGCGCTGCTGCCGAAGGACGCCATGGACGACCGCAACGTGGTGCTGGAAATCCGCGCCGGCACCGGCGGCGACGAGGCTTCGCTGTTCGCCGGAGATTTGTTCCGGATGTACGAGCGCTTCGCGGCCCTGCAGGGCTGGAAGGTCGAGGTGATCTCGGCGAGCGAAGGCAGCGTCGGCGGCTACAAGGAAATCATCGCCGAGGTGCAGGGCCGCGGCGCGTTCTCGAAGCTGAAGTTCGAGTCCGGCGTGCACCGGGTGCAGCGCGTGCCGGACACCGAGACGCAGGGGCGCATCCACACATCCGCCGCCACGGTCGCCGTAATGCCCGAGGTCGAGGAGGTCGATGTCGAGATCCGGAACGATGATTTGCGTATCGAGACCATGCGCGCCGGGGGCGCCGGCGGCCAGCACGTCAACAAGACCGAATCGGCGATCCGCATCACCCACATCCCGACCGGCATCGTGGTGATGATGCAGGACAGCCGCTCGCAGCACAAGAATCGCGCTTCTGCCATGAACATCCTGCGTTCGCGCATTTACGACGCCGAGCAGCAACGCCTCGACGCGGCGCGCTCGGCCGAGCGCAAGGAGAAGGTCGGCTCCGGCGATCGCAGCGAGCGCATCCGCACTTACAATTTTCCGCAAGGACGCGTCACCGATCACCGCATCAATTTGACGCTCTACAAGCTGCCGCAGGTGATGGCGGGCGAAGCGCTGGGCGAACTGACCGACGCGCTCACCACCGAGCATCAGGCTGCGCAGCTCGCCGCCCAGGGCGCGGCGGCGTGAGGATCTGACGTCGCGTCAAGCCCCGCTGGAGGCGCGGAACGACTTCAGGAGCCGGCTCAATGCCGGGCTCGCGGCGCGGCGGAGCTCCTCGAGGTTCTTGCGCGAGAGCGCCTGGAGCTTCTGCTCACCCTTTTTCGTCAGCTTGAGATGAACGCGTCTGGCGTCTTCAGGGTCGGCAATGCGGCTGACCAGCCCAAGCTTCGCGAGGCGGTTGATCAGTTCCACGGCGGAGTGATGCCGGATCAGCAGAAACCGCGCGACATCACCGATGCTCGCGGGACCCGGACGCACGAAGCCCTTGATCCCAAGCAGCGCCTGATGTTGCGTCGGCGTCAATCCCTGCTGTGCTGCGGCTGCCTCGCTGAACGCCAGAAAGCTTCGGATCTGGTAGCGGAACTGCGCCAGCCCAGCATAGTCGGAGTCGCGCATCGTGCGGCGGCGTGAAGCCCGCGCAGGTATCGCCGCCGTCGACCGTTGCGCCTTCTTCGCCTGAACCATGCCGTGCCCCTCCGTTCTTGCCACTCGGCAACGCGGGCAGCCCAGCCAAAAGTAGCAAGCAGCGGCGCCGGGACCAACCAGCGGGAACTCCGGATACACAGCTATCCGTCGATCTATTCGAAGCTGGACAGCAGGATCTTCACCAGGATGACCTGGAACGCGATCGGGATGCGGACGCTTTTCCGCCGGATCGAGCGCTGCAGCGCGCCGGCAATCTCGGCGCTGGTCAAGGCACCCGCGGATGCATTGCCAATCAACTCCGCCCACATCTGCGACAGCGAGCCTCCGGGCGGGATCACCGGCTTGATCGTCACGCCACAGCCCTGCGCCCAGTCGATGATTTCCCTCATCGTGTGAGGACCGCAATTGCGCGCGGTCGCGAGGCGTTCGGCCGTCAGCGCAAGCAGCAACTCGCGCGAGGGCGACCAATTCCCCTTCGGCGGCTGCTCGGCAGTGAGCTCGACCGCGAGCTCCTTGAGGACGTTCTGGGCGCGCACGCTCAGCTTCTGCATCGGACCGGGTGCGCGCTTCGCCTGAGCGGGGCCGACGGCGGGCCCGCGCCGGCCGGCCGGCCAATTACGCGGATCCGGCATGCGCGACGCATCGCCGGATTGCGGTGTCGCCCGCTGCCCGTTCGCCTCTTCCACCGGCCACGCCGCCTCCTGCCGCCCCGCACCTTGCGGCCATGACCGTCGCTTCCGGGTACCCGCCACTGTCGTCTGCCGCGCCATTTTTCTCGCCGAACCCGCCAGCCTCGTACTCACAAAGGCTAATATATATCGTGATACGATATGTTTTCACGAGATAATTTTCGGCGTTCGACCAAAGACGAAATTGACAGAAGGCGTTCACAAGCAATGCTTGCGCCCAGGAGCTACACGCGGATGTGACGTGCCCGGCGCGGGCAGGCCCTCGAGGCCGGCCGCCGCCGGACAGGTCGTGCTTTGCCTGCAAACAACAACGATGTTCGGAGGAAACGATCATGACTGACAATCTCGTCCGCCGCGGCCTCTCGCGCCGTGGCCTGCTTCAGACCACCGCGGGCCTCATCGGCGGCGCGGTACTGCCGGGAATGCCGGCGTTTGCCGAGGACAAGCCGGCGATCGGCTCCTACCCCGCGGGGGTTTCGGGCTCCACCGCCTTCATCGGCATCTCGGTGCCGCGCACCGGCACCTATGCCGTGCAGGGTGAAGACGAGCTCAAGGGCTACCAGCTCGCGATCGAGCACATCAATGAAGGCCATGAGCTGATCAAGAAGATCTCGCCCAAGACCAGCAAGGGCGTACTCGGCAAGGAGCTGAAGTTCGGCGTCGCCGATTCCGCGGCCAAGCCGAACGAGGCGGTGCAGGCGCAGCAGCGCTTCATCAGCGAGAACAAGGCGATCATGATCACCGGCGGCACGTCGAGCGCCGTTGCGGTGGCGCTGAACAAGCTCGCCCAGCGCGAACATGTGATTTTCGTATGCGGCATTTCCGGCTCGAACGACACCACTGGCAAGGATTGCGTCCGCTACGGCTTCCGGCAGAACTTCTACGGCCAGACTGCGGCTGCAGCGATCGGCCCGGTGATGGTACGCGAGTTCGGCAAGGGCAAGAAGGCGGCGTATCTGACGCCCGACTACACCTACGGCCACACGGTTACCAAGTCGATGCAGGACTTCCTCGCGACGGCCGGCTGGACCACCGTGACCAACCAGGTCGCCCCGCTCGGCGCCCCCGACTACTCCTCGTACCTGCTGAACGTCGCGAATTCCGGCGCCGACGTGCTCATCAACGTCAACTGGGGTCACGACGCCGTGCTGTCGACCCAGCAAGCCAAGCAGTTCGGCGTGCTCGACAAGATGAAGCTGGTCGTGCCGTACCAGGTGCCTTTCATCGCGCGCGAGACCGGCGGCCTGATGCAAGGCGTCTACGCCGCCACCGACTATTGGTGGACCATCGAAGACAAATTCCCGCTGGCCAAGATGTTCAACGAAGCCTTCGAGAAGAAGTACGGCTACAAGCCCGAATGGGGCGCGGAGAACGCCTATGTCAGCTTCGCGCATTGGGCGCACATGTGCGAGCAGGCCGGCAGCTTCAGTCCGCCCGACGTGATCAAGGCCTACGAGAAAGGCGAGACGATCCCCTCTCTCGTCGGCGACGTGCATTACCGTCCCGAGGACCATCAGTGCGTTCGCCCGGTGATCATCGTCAAGGGCAAGCAGCAAAAGGACATGAAGAACAAGGAAGACTGGTACGATGTCGTCGAGATTGTCCCCGGTGAGGGCCTGATGCAGAAGCCCGACGCCTTCGGCTGCCATCTCGGCGACTACAGCTGAGACCTCGCTAATTCCTGTGACGCCGCGGACTGCACTCCGGTCCTGCGGCGTCACCCTTTTTGGACGCGCACCCTCGCGCGCCACAACAGCGATTGTCGCATGATAAGTTGGCCCAACCTCGTTTCACAGCTTTTCAACGGGCTCGCGCTCGGCGCTCTGCTCGCGCTGATCAGCTCCGGCCTGACCATCATTTACGGCACGCTCGGCGTGCTCAACCTCGCGCACGGCGCGATGTTCATGATCGGCGGCTATGCCGGCTTCGTCGCTTATCAGTACACGGAATCGTTCATCCTTGCGGTGATCGCGGGCTCGCTGTTCGTGATGCTGCTCGGCGTTCTCATGGAACGCGTCATCATCCGCCATTTCTATCATCGTCCGCACGAGGATCAGCTGCTCGTGACCTTCGGGCTCGGCATCTGTTTCGTCGAGCTCGTGCGCCTGATCTTCTCGAGCCAGTCGCAGCTGGTGCCGCCGCCGGCGCTATTCCAGGGCATCACCAATCTCGGCTTCATGTTCTATCCGACCTACCGCCTGGCCGTCGTCGGCATCGTCGCGGTCGCGCTCGGCGCACTGTTCATCGTCCTCTACCGGACCCGGCTGGGCATGATTGTGCGCGCCGGCATCGAGGATTCGGTGATGGTCGATTCGCTCGGCATCAACGTCTACCGCGTCTTCATGGTGGTGTTCGGCATCGGCGCGATGGCCGCCGGCTTTGCCGGCATCGTCAACGCGCCGGTGGTGTCGCTGACACCGGGCATCGGTGACGACATCCTGGTCCAGACCTTCGTGGTGGTCGTGATCGGCGGCGTCGGCTCGTTCCCCGGCGCGATTCTCGGCGGCCTGATCGCCGGCGAGATCATCAGCGTCACCTCCATGTTCAACCCCGGCTACGCCTATGTGATGCTGTTTGCGGCGATGACGCTCGTACTCGTGGTACGACCGCATGGCCTGCTCGGCGTCCAGGGCCGCGAGTAAGCGATCACCTGATGCTCAAGCAACGCCCGTTTCTGATCGAAGCCCTGACTGCGATCGGCCTGATCGCAGCCCCCTTCGTGCTGCCTCATCTCGGCTTCGCGCCGAACACCGTGAACAGGATCCTGGTCTGGGGCCTGTTCGGGCTCGGCTTCGACATCCTGTTCGGTTTCACCGGCCTGCTCTCGTTCGGCCAGTCCGCCTTCTACGGCACCGGCGGCTTCGTCGCCGCCTACCTGCTGACGCGCGCGGGCTTCGGCAACGTGCTGGGTGCGCTGGTCATCGGCATGATCGCGGCCGCCGCGACCGGCTATCTGATCGGCCTGATCGCGTTGCGCCGCACCGGCATCTACTTCGCGATGATCACCGTGGCGATCGCGGAAGTGTTCTTCTTCGTCGAGTTCAATCCGCTTTCCGATTTCACCGGCGGCGAAAACGGCCTGCCCGGCGTGCCGACGCCGAGCTTCGATCTCGGCTTCACCTCCATCCACTTCACCAATGGCTGGTCGCTCTATCAGTTCATCGCGCTGTGCTACTTCGTCGGCGTCGTCATCGCCCTCAGGATCGTGCGCTCGCCGGTCGGCGCGATTCTGAGTGCGATCCGCGACAATCCGCTGCGCGCCACGGCCGTCGGCCACAACATCCATGGCTACAAGCTGACCGCCTTCGTGATCGCAGCCGCTTATGCGGGCTTCGCCGGCGGCCTGCTCGGCGTGCTCCAGGCTTTCATGCCGCCCGACGCCTTCACCTTCGACACCTCGGGCCAGCTCGTGATGCAGACGGCCATCGGCGGCAGGGGAACGTTGTTCGGACCGCTGGTCGGCGCAACCGTTTGGCTCTTCCTTCAGGACTTCCTCCAGTCGGCGCTCGGCCTCGGCGCGGCCTGGAAGCTGGTGCTCGGCGTCGTGTTCGTGCTGCTGGTCTGCTTCCTGCGCGGCGGCATCATCGGCGGTCTTGCCGATCTCTACCGCCTCGTCTCGGGAAAGCGAAAGCAGACGGACGCGGAGATGGACCAGGAGGCCGCTGACGCCGCGGCCGCGCTGCAACCCCCACCGGCTCCGATGCAGGCCAAGGAAGTCGAGCATCCCGCCTATTCCGGGCCGATCCTGAAGGCCACCGGCCTGACCAAACGCTATGGCGGCCTCGTCGCCAACAGCGACATCGATTTCAGCGTCAATCAGGGCGAGCTGCGCGGGATTATCGGCCCCAACGGCGCCGGCAAATCGACCTTCTTCAAAATGCTGACCTGCGAGATCGCGCCGAGCTCCGGCCAGATCGTGTTCGAGGGGCGCGACATCACGGGATTAAAGATCACCGAGGTCTGCCAGCTCGGCCTCACCAAGAGCTACCAGGTCAACCAGCTCTTCACCGGGTTGACGGTGCGGCAGAACCTGACGATCGCCGCGCTGGCCGAGCTGCGTGGAAAATTCCGGCTCGACCTGTTCCGCAAGCTCTCCAGCGTCAAGGGCCTGACCGAGCAGGTGGAGCACACGCTTGCCCTCGTCAATTTGAGCCGCCGTGCCGATACGCCGGTATCCGAGCTCGCCTATGGCGAGAAGCGCAGACTGGAAATCGGACTCGCGCTCGCCACCTCGCCGCGCCTGCTGCTGCTCGACGAACCGCTTGCGGGCATGAGCCCACGCGAGCGCGTCGAGACCGTCAAGCTGCTCAAATCGATCGCGCGCGGGCGCACCATGATCATCATCGACCACGACATGGATTCGCTGTTCGAGCTGGTCGAGCGCGTGACAGTGCTCCAGGAAGGCAAGGTGCTACTTGACGGCACGCCGGAGGAAATCAAGGCCAACGCTGCCGTGCAGGAAGCCTATCTCGGCGGAGTTCACGGAGAGATCGCCGCATGAGCCTGATCGAGGTCAACGGCCTGAACAGCTATTACGGGGACTCCCACATCCTGTTCGACGTCGCCATGCGGGTCGAGCGTCATGAGGTGGTGGCGCTGCTCGGCCGCAACGGCGCCGGCAAGAGCACGACGCTGAAGAGCCTGATGGGCGTCCTGACGCCGCGTAGCGGCAGCGTGAAGTTCGACGGCATTGATATCGCCGGGCGAAAGAGCCACAGAATCGCCCAGGCCGGCATGCAGCTCGTGCACGAGGAACGCCGCATCTTCGGCAGCCTGTCGGTGGAAGAGAATATCCTGCTCGCCGGCATCACTGCGCCGAAACGCTGGCCGCTCGACCGCATTTACGAGATGTTTCCGCGGCTAAAGGAGCGGCGCAGCAACCGCGGCACCGAGCTGTCCGGCGGCGAACAGCAGATGCTCGCTATCGCGCGGGCGCTGGTGCGCGATCCCAAGATCGTGCTGCTGGACGAGCCGTTCGAGGGGCTTGCACCCGTCATCGTCCACGATCTCGTCAAGGCCTGCCGCGAGCTCGCGGCCGCCGGCCAGACCATCGTGCTGGTCGAGCAGAATTTGGCGGCGACGCTGGCGCTGGCGACGCGGATCTACATCATCAACAACGGACATATCGTGCACGAGGGGCCGGCGCGGGAGCTCAAGGCCCAGCCGGAGCTGCTCCAGCGCTATCTCGGCGTCTAGAGAGCGGCGATCATTCGCCTGGCGTGAGTGGCGAGCACCGTCGTGTCCTCCTTGTGCGTCTGCGCTGGCAGCAGCTCGATTCCGGCCCTGACAGGCATGACGTGCATGTGCAGGTGAAAGACCACTTGGCCGCTGGCGGGCTCGCTGAACTGCTGAAGGATGATGCCCTCGGCGTCGAACGCCTTCATCGCGGCAATCGCGATTCGCTTGGCGGTTCGGGCGACCGCGGCGAGGTCGTCATCCGCGATGTCGAGGATGCCGCGGGCCGGCGCCCGGGGAACGACCAGCGTGTGCCCGGGCGAACGCGGCATGATATCGAGGAAGGCGAGGCTGTGGTCGTCCCGGAAAACCTCGAAGCAGGGGACCTCGCCGCGCAGGATCTTTGCGAAGACGTTCTGATCGTCGTAGGGCGTCATGGACCCTTCTTCATTGCGAGGCGGGATCTGACGCGCTCCTTTCCGTTGACGCAAGCAAGCCAGCCGATCTATCCACGATGCCAGGCAGGATGGTTCCATTGGCGACAGATTTCGATCCCGGACATAGCATCGAGAGTGCGCGGCGCGCGCTTACGGCACGGCTGCAATCGGCCGGCATCGAGCAGCCCGCCCTCGATGCGCGCCTGCTCGTCGGGGCTGCGCTGAGGCTTGATCTGACCGGCATGGTGACGCAGGCGGCCCGGCAACTCGCACCTGAAGAGGCTGCGCGGCTGGAAGCATATGCGCAACGCCGGCTCGCGCATGAGCCGGTCGCCCGCATTCTTGGCGCCCGGGAATTCTGGGGCCTGCCGTTCCAGCTGTCCGAGGCCACCCTGGTGCCGCGGCCGGACACCGAGACCGTCGTCGAGCTGGCACTCGAAATCTTTCGCGAGCGGCAAGCCTCCCATCAGATGCGCATCGCCGATATCGGCACCGGATCCGGCGCCATCCTGCTCGCGCTGCTGCACGAAATTCCCGGCGCCTTCGGGGTCGGCACCGATCTCAGTCTGACCGCGCTCAAGACCGCAAGAGACAACGCCGCAGCTCTGGGCCTCGGCGACCGCGCCAGCTTCGTCGCCTGCTCCTACGCAGCGGCGCTCCGCGGCCCGTTCGACCTCGTCGTGTCGAACCCGCCCTACATCCCGTCGGCGGAAATTCCGAAACTGAGCATCGAGGTGCGCGAGCACGATCCGCATCTGGCGCTCGACGGCGGCAATGACGGTTACGACGCCTATCGCGCCCTGATCCCGCAGGCGAGCGAACGTCTCGCCCCCGGCGGGGCACTGATCGTCGAGGCCGGACAGGGCCAGGCCCGAAATATTGAAACCTTGATGACGGCTGCCGCGTTAGTCGTGGACAGGCCGCCCAAGGCCGATTTGGCGGGCATTCCCCGGGCGGTTTCGGCCCGGAAAATGCCCCCATAAAAGCCGGATTGGGCTGCAAAAAACCTCTTGGAATATCCCTTGGGAACGACTACCTTCCGATCAACACATCGGTGCCGGCCCCGTAGACCTACGGGCGAAAGCCGGGCTCTCGGGCGAGAGCTTACTGATAATGGTTCCAAGCCGCAGGTCCTGTTGAGCGCGATGGCCATTTGAGCTGCGCTGCTTACCGACCGCAACGTGAACGAAAGCCTGATATTGCGCTTGAAGACTTACGCAACAAAGCAGGGCTTGTTTCGGCAGGCGATATGAATGGGTTCGCTGGCGATGGATGCTGGCGGTGGGGAACGCGTCTTTTGTTGAACGCGACGGTCGACGAACATCGGCAGGGATCAATCCGCTCTTGCGTGCGGTTGCGCGCAAGCGATGTGAACCGCTGTCATCAGGTCACTCTCGGCAATCAGTAATGCGTGCAACCTTTAGGGCTGGAATTAAAGGCAGGACATGAGAAACGGTCAGAACAAGCAGCGGATGCGCAACCGCAACAACAATAATAATAACAATAACAACAATAATAACCGGCGCGGCCAGAACCCGATGACCCGGGTCTACGAGTCCAACGGACCCGACATCAAGATCCGCGGCACGGCTTCGCATATTGCTGAAAAGTATCTCCAGCTTGCGCGCGACGCGCGCTCCTCCGGAGACCCCGTTGCGGCCGAGAACTACTACCAGCATGCCGAGCATTATTTTCGCCTGATCGCGACGGCTCAGGAGCAGTTCCGGCAGAACCAGCAGCCGCGCGGCGACGAGCCCATCAGCAACAGCAGCGGCGACGACGGCGAGGACGACGGCGAGAATTTCTCGAACTTCGGCCAGGAGCCGGGTTTTGTCCCGCAGCCGCCACCGCAGCCCTTCACACGCGACCGCGACGGCCAGCGCGATCATCAACCGCGTGATCATCAGCCCCGCGACAACCACTATCAGCGCGACAACCAGCAGCCGCGCGAGCATCGCGAACGCGACCATCGTCCGCAGCCGCAATATCAGCCACAGCCGCAACCGCTGCCGCTGAACCAGCCCCAGCCCGTCGTCGCCGACGCCGTCAGCGTCGATCGTCTGCCCTCCTTCATCACCGGCCCGCAGCCGCAGGTGAGCGGTGGCGCGCCCGGTCAGGCCGGGTTCGAGGGTGGTGGTGGTGGCGAGCGCTTTCCGCGGCGGCGCCGCCGCCCGAATGGCCCGCGCCCCGAGCGCGAAGCCGCTCCGGCCGCCTCGAGCGACGAAGTGGCTCCCGGCGAGTAAGCCGCATTCACACGTTATCTTGCGCCAGATACCCTGACCTGAATCGTCCCGGCATGTCCGGGACGATTGTTTTTAGCCGCGCGTCGCCGTCGTCGAGGACGGCACCAGCACCGGCTTCGCCAGCGAGGGAATCAGTCGCGCCCGCTCGCGCTTGGCGGGGATCGCGCGGTAGACCTGCTTGGTCGCCTCGACGATGTGCACGCCGGCGAAAGGCAGCGACAGCGCCGCGCCGGCCCGCTCCCACATCTGTGCGGATTTCAGCACCCAGCCGCCGGCATAAGGCGGCATGAACAGCGCCTCGCCCCAGGCGGTCGGCGTGAACCAGGTCTGGCGCAACAGGTCGGTGATCTGCGAGCGCGAATAGGGCCGACCGTGACCGAACGGCGTGCTGTCGGTGCGGGTCCAGACCCCGCGCCGGTTCGGGATGACCGCAATCACACGACCGGACGGCGACAGCACGCGCCACGCCTCGCGCAGCAGCGCGGCCGGATCGTCCGACATTTCCAGTGCGTGGACCAGCAGGATGCGATCCACCGCGGCGTCGGGAAGCGGCAGCGAGAACTCATCCACCAGCGAGGCGAGCGCCGGCCGTCCCGTCGGCCATTTCAGGACGCCCTGGGCCGACGGCATGAAGGCGATGCAGCGCTCCGCATCCTCGCGGAACAACCCGAGATAGGGCGTGGGATAGCCGAAGCCGAGCACCCGCTGGCCGTCGACGCGCGGCCAGCGCTCCCGAATGCCGCGATTGATCATTTGCCGCGCCACAATCCCGAGGCGACGGGAGTAGAACTCGCGGAGGTCGACGACATCAATGGTCATGATCGCAATGTAACATGCACGAGGTGGCCCCCGCGCGCGGAATATTGCATTGCCTGCGCAACGTTAACGCCATATTTGTCTGACGGAGCTGAGCGCGATCGGAGATGACATGGCCGCCGAAATTCGTACTTTCACCTGTTTAAACGACAATTTCGGTTATCTGATCCATGATGTGGAAACCAAGGCGACGGCGTCGATCGACGCGCCGGAGGCCGGCCCCATCGTGAGGGCGCTCGAGCGCGAGGGTTGGCAGCTCACCGATATCCTGATCACCCATCATCATGGCGATCATGTCGGCGGGGTCGCCGAACTCAAGCAGAAATACAATTGCCGCGTCGTCGCGCCGCATGACAAGACGACCAAAATCGCAGACGTCGACCTGCGCGTCGCCAATGCCGAAATCGTCAAGGTCGGCAGCTTGCTGGGGCGCGTATTGGAGACGCCGGGCCACACGCTCGACCACATCTCCTACGTGTTCGACACCGAGAAAGCGCTGTTCGCCGCCGACACGCTGTTCTCGATCGGCTGCGGCCGCGTGTTCGAGGGCACCTATCCGATGATGTGGGATTCGCTTCTGAAGCTGCGCGCCCTGCCCGACGACTTCAAGCTCTATTGCGGCCATGAATACACGGCTTCCAACGTCAAGTTCGCGCTGACCGTCGATCCCGACAATGCGGCGCTGCAGGCGCGCGCGGCGGAGGTGGCGAAGCTGCGGGCCGAGAACAAGCCGACCATTCCCTCGCTACTTGGTGACGAGAAGCGCACAAACGTGTTCCTGCGCGCCGACGAACCATCGGTCGCAGCCAGGCTGCACATGAAGGGCGCGGATGCCACCGCGGTGTTCGGCGAGCTGCGCGAGCGCAAGAATAAATCTTGAAGAACAAATCCTGACGATCAAACCCTGACGGGAATCGATGCCGACCGCAGCCGAGATCATCGCGCGCCTCGAACTCCGCCCGCATCCCGAGGGCGGGCATTACCGCGAGACGTTTCGCGACCAGACCACGGACGCCAACGGCCGGTCACGTTCGACCCTGATCTATTTCCTGCTGGCGCGCGGCGAGCGTTCGCACTGGCATCGCATCGATGCTGTCGAAAGCTGGCACTATTACGCCGGCAGCCCGCTGACGCTGCGTATCGCCCATGACGGCTGCTCCCAGCACGAGGTACGGCTCGGTACGGACCTGTTGAACGGCGAGCGGCCACAGGCGATCGTGCCGGCGGATGCGTGGCAGACGGCGGAGACCACCGGCGAGTGGACCCTGGTCGGCTGCACCGTGGCGCCGGCCTTCGAGTTCGCAAAATTCGAGCTCGCGCCGAAGGGATGGGAGCCCTGAATCTTAATCTGGAATCGGGTGGGTTCGGTTCGCGTCACGCCTTAGGACAGCGCTTCCAGCGAACAGGAGCGCACGATGCACGGAACACTCGGCCCCACCGCCGTCCAGATCGACCCGGCCATTTTGTATTTCGGCACGCCCGTCGTCCTCATCGGCTCAACCAATGAAGACGGCACTTCCAATCTCGCGCCGATGTCGTCGGCATGGTGGGTCGGGTGGCGCTGCATGCTGGGACTGGCCCGGAATTCCAAGACCACCGAGAACATGATTCGCACCGGCGAATGCGTGCTCAATCTGCCGTCCGCCGATCTCGTCGCCGTGGTCGATCGCCTCGCACGGACCACAGGATCGGATCCGGTGCCGCCCGGCAAACTCTATCGCGGCTATCGGCACGAGAAGGACAAGTTCGGTCGTGGCGGACTAACCGTGCTGCCGGGCGAAACAGTCGCCGCACCGCGTGCGGCCGAGTGTCCCGTGCAGATGGAAGCCAAGGTCGCCCATGTCCATGAGATGGCACAAGACGACGCGGTTTGGCGCGGCAATCTCGCTGCGATCGAGGTCCGCATCACCCGCGTGCATGCGCATCCCAACATCATGATGGACGGTGCAAGCAACCGCATCGATCCGGACAAATGGCGGCCGCTGATTCTCAGTTTTCAGGAATTCTACGGCCTGACGCCGCAACGCTTGCAGCGCTCCGAACTCGGACAGATTCCGGAGGCGATGTATCGGCCGCCGGGTTGGCAGCCGGCGCTTTAGCGGCGCCCTCACCGTTTCCTCGACACCATGTCCTTGGCCGCGATCAAGCCGCCGCCGGCGATCAGGATCGCGGCGATGGCGATGTTGGCGCTCGCCTTCGCAAAGCCAGCGGCGATGAGGAAGCCAGTCGAGAGTAGCGGCGTCGCGTAGGATGCGGCGCCGAGCACGCGGATGTCGCCGCGCTTCATGCCGATGTCCCAGGCGTAGAACGCAGCACCGACCGGACCGATGCCGAGCGCGATGACGGAGAGCCATTGCAGCGTCGTGTCCGGCCATACCGTGGCTTCAAGCAGGCCATGCATCAGCGCGGCAAGCAACGCCGTGGCGAGGCAGAATCCCGCGACCGCATCGGTCGGCACCGCCTTCAATCGCCGCGACAACACCGAATAGATCGCCCACACGAAGGCTGCGATGAAGGCCGCGGCCAGACCCGGCAATTGTCCCTGCGTGAAGCCCGAGGTGTTCCCGGCGAACAGCAGCACGGTGCCGACGAGACCGAGCACGGCGCCGACGACGTGATGCACGGCCAGCCGCTCGCCCGGCAGAAACGACGAGAACAGCACGATCAGAAGCGGCCACAGATAATTCAGCAAGCCGGCTTCAGCCGGCGGCGCGAAGCGCAGCGCGAGGAAATAAAGCGCGTGATAGCCAAACAGTCCGCCGACACCGACGATCCACACGGCCAGCGGCTGACGCAGGCTTTTGGCCGCCGAGCCGCGGCCGATCCAGGTGAGCAGGCCGACGAGACCGCCGATCGCGAACGTCATCGCGGCCAGCTGGAACGCCGGGATCTTTCCGGTCGCCACCGTCATCACCGACAGTAACGACCACATCAGGATCGCGGTCAATCCGATCAGCGTCGCAGTGCGGGGAGTCATCGGCCACATACTCTCGTCATGGCGGGCTTGTCCCGGCCATCCACGTTCTTTCGTGGCGACGGATGTTGTAAGGCCGTGGATGCCCGGGACAAGCCCGGGCATGCCGAAGTTACCGATATGATCGAACGTGATGCCTGCGCATCACACCATGTATTGGCCGCCGTTGACGGTCAGCGTCGAGCCGGTGATGGCGCCGGCCTCGTCGGCGGCAAGGAACACGACCGCGCGCGCGATTTCCTCGGGCTCACCGAGACGGCCGATCGGGATCAGCGGCAAGATGGCCTTTTCCAGCACGTCCTTCGGCACCGCCTGCACCATCTCGGTGTTGATGTAGCCGGGGCAGATCGCATTCACGGTGATACCGCCCTTGGCGTTCTCGATCGCCAGCGCCTTGGTGAAGCCGATCTCGCCCGCCTTCGCCGCCGAATAGTTCACCTGACCGAACTGACCCTTCTGCCCGTTGATCGAGGAGATGTTGATGATGCGGCCGAACTTGCGTCCACGCATGCCCTCGATGACCTGGCGCGACATGTTGAACAGCGAGCCGAGATTGGTGCCGATCACGGCGTTCCATTGCTCGAGGCTCATCTTGTGGAAGGCGCCGTCCTTGGTAATGCCGGCATTGTTGACGAGCACGTCGATTGGGCCAACCTCGGCCTCGACCTTCTTCACGCCCTCGGCGCAGGCATCGAAACTGCTGACGTCCCATTTGTAGACGGCGATGCCGGTCTCGGCCTTGAACTTCTCCGCCGCCGCGTCGTTGCCGGCATAGCTCGCCGCAACCTTGTAGCCGGCCGCCTTCAGCGCCTTGCCGATGGCAGCTCCGATGCCCCGCGTACCACCCGTCACCAATGCAACACGTGCCATATCGTATTTCCTTCCCTTGGACTCTTCGGACGTTTCTGTGTGATCGTTTTTAACGGTGGATTATGCGGTTGGTTTGACGGACATCAAGAACAAAACGCCCGGCATCGAGCCGGGCGTTTCTCTTTAGTCGAGGCTTGTACGGTTGCGAAGAATATTTGATTTGCAACCGCTGCTTTTTTAATCGCGTGCAACGCACTCAGTCACGTGTGCAACGCACGCGCAAATGACGCACCAACTATCTCAGTCGCGCGCCACACACATCGCGATGCCCATGCCGCCGCCGATGCACAGCGTGGCGAGGCCCTTCTTCGAATCCCGCTTCTGCATTTCGTGGAGCAGCGTCACCAGCACGCGGGCGCCGGAGGCACCGACCGGATGGCCGATCGCGATCGCGCCGCCGTTGACATTGACCTTCGAGGTATCCCAGCCGAGATCCTTGTTGACGGCACAAGCCTGCGCCGCGAAGGCTTCATTGGCTTCGATCAGGTCGAGATCGCCGACGTTCCAGCCGGCCTTCTTCAGCGCGGCGCGCGAGGCCGGGATCGGGCCCGAGCCCATGATCTTCGGATCGACGCCCGCCTGCGCCCAGGACACGATGCGCGCGAGCGGCGTCTTGCCTTCCTTGGCGGCCTGTTTGGCGGTCATCAGCACCACGACGGCGGCGCCGTCATTGATGCCGGAGGCCGAACCCGCGGTGACCGTGCCGTCCTTCTCGAAGGCGGGACGGAGCTTCGCCATCGCGTCGACCGTTGCGCCATGGCGCGGATATTCGTCGGCGCTGACGACGACATCGCCCTTGCGTCCCTTGATGGTGACGGGAACGATTTCGTCGTTGAATCTACCGGCCTTCTGCGCGGCCTCGGCCTTCTGCTGCGAGGCGACCGCGAACTCGTCCTGCTGGGCGCGGGTGATCTGCCACTGCCGCGCGACGTTCTCGGCGGTGTTGCCCATGTGATAGCCGTTGAAGGCGTCCCACAGGCCGTCCTTGATCATGGTGTCGATGAATTCGACCGCGCCCATCTTGACGCCGCCGCGCAGATACTGGGCGTGCGGAGCCATGCTCATGGATTCCTGGCCGCCGGCCACCACGATCTCGGAATCGCCGTTGAGCAGCGCCTGATAGCCGAGCGCAACAGTGCGCAGGCCCGAACCGCAGAGCTGGTTGACGCCCCAGGCCGGGCTCTCGACCGGAATGCCGGCATTGATCGAAGCCTGGCGAGCCGGGTTCTGGCCTTGGGCGGCGGTCAGGATCTGGCCCATGATGACTTCGGAGACCCGGCCGGGCTCGATGCCGCCGCGCTCCAGCGCGGCCTTGATGGCGATGGCCCCGAGATCATGGGCGGGAAGGGTTGCGAACGCTCCGTTGAAGCTTCCGACCGGGGTGCGGGCGGCGCTGACGATGACGACATCGTCTGACATGGGCATCTCCTGGGTTGAATGGGGGCAGAGGGGGCTGGGGAAACGGCTCGCCAGTCTCGGACGGCATCCTGTTAACGTCGTTGAGGCATGTCAATCGGCCGGCGGCCGAATTCATCCCGCAGCGCATTCAAAATAGCGTTCTTGGCGCTTTCGCAAGCACGTTTTTGCTGCCCGATTAACCGTGGCGCACAAAACGGTAGCGTGACCCCTTTGAAAATGCTTATTTTGTTGCGTTGCGTACTCTTCCCGCCCTGCGGCATAGCCCGACAGGTTCCCGTTCTCCGCGCTTGCAAGTGAGAGCCCATGGCGAAATCAGACCAACCCACCACCATCAAGAAATACGCGAACCGCCGGCTCTATAACACCGGAACGAGCACTTACGTGACGCTGGAAGACCTCGCCTCCATGGTCAAGGACGGCGAAGATTTCCTGGTCTACGACGCCAAGACCGGCGACGACATCACCCGCTCCGTGCTTGCCCAGATCATCTTCGAACAGGAGAACAAGGCCGGCCAGAACCTGCTCCCGACCACCTTCCTGCGCCAGCTGATCCGCTTCTACGGCGACAGCATGCAGATGGTGGTGCCGAAATATCTGGAGCAGGCCATCGCGTCGCTGACGCAGGAGCAGGAGAAGTTCCGCAAACAGATCGCCACCTCCCTGTCCGGAACCCCGTTTGCGCCGCTGGAGGAACAGGTCCGCCGCAACATGGAGCTGTTCCAGCAGACCTTCTCGATGTTCAAGCCTTTCGCGCCCGGCGCAGCCCGCCCCGCGGGCTCCGCGGAGCCGGCCCCCGAGGCGACTGCCGAAGCGCCGAAGGACAGCAACATCGACGATCTGCGCCAGCAGATGAAGGACATGCAGGAACGCCTCGAGCGGATGTCGAAGAAGGACGAGTAGATCGTCCCTCTGCGCCGGCTCCCGGCAAGCCGGAGGACGCGCATGTCCGACCGAAGCACCCATTGGGACAATGTTTACGCCACCAGGGGCGAAGCCGAGGTCAGCTGGTTTCAGAACAGTCCGGCGACTTCGCTTGCAATGATCCGGGCGGCCAATCCGGACCGCGCGGCCGCCCTCCTCGACATCGGCGGCGGCGCATCGCGACTTGTCGATGCTCTCCTGCTGGACGGATATCGCGACGTCGCCGTGCTGGATCTCTCTGCCAATGCGCTTGACGCTGCAAAGAAGCGGATCGGCGCAGCCGCTTCGACGGTCGACTGGATCGTTGCCGACGCCACGACATGGCGCCCGGCAAAGACCTACGATCTATGGCACGATCGGGCGGCGTTTCACTTCCTGACCGACTCCCGCGACAGGACCGCATACATCGAGCGGCTGCGGTCGGCGGTTGCGCCCGGCGGCCACGTCATCATTGCGACGTTTGCACTCGACGGCCCCGAGAAATGCAGCGGCCTGCCGGTGCAGCGTCATGACAGCGCGAGTCTTGCGGCGGAGCTCGGGCCGGGATTCGAGCTCGTCGAAACGCGCAACGAGGCGCACCAGACGCCGTGGAATTCGATGCAGGCGTTTCAGTTCAGCCGGTTCAAGCGACGCAGCTAGGACAGTGCTATTCAAGCCGCCAGCTTCACGGCATGGGCAAAGTCCCAATAGAGCTTGCGCGCGCGAATGTAGAGCGGGCCCGGCTGCAGCTCGCGATCGTCAATGCGGATCACCGGCGCGACTTTTGCGAAATTGCCGGTGGAAAAGATCTCGTCGGCGGCGAGGAAGTCGGCATAGCGCAGCGTCTTCTCGACCACGGTGACGCCGTCGGCGCGAAGCAGGCTGATGACGCGCTGGCGGGTGACGCCGTTGAGAAAAGTGCCGTTCGGCGCCGGTGTGTAGACCACGCCGTCCTTGGCCATGAACACGTTGGAATTGCCGAACTCCGCGACGTTGCCGAGCATGTCGAGCATCAGCGCGTTCTGGAAGCCGCGCGAGGCGGCCTCGGCAAGCGCGCGCGAATTGTTCGGATAGAGACAGGCGGCCTTGGCCTCGACCGGCGCGCACTCGGCGGTGGGCCTGCGGAACGGCGACAGCGTGATCGCATTGCCGACGGGTTTCGGCATTGGCGCCTCGTAGATGCATAGGCACCAATCAGTGGTCTCGGGATCGAACAGCACGCCGCCGCCCGAGCCGTTCTGCGCCCAATACATCGGACGGACGTAGAGCTCGGCATTCGGCGCGAAGCGCGCGATGCCCTCATTTGCGAGTGTCATCCAGGTTCCGGTATCGACCACCGGCTTCAGCCCAAAGTTGATGGCGGACTGATTGGCGCGGGCAACGTGGCGGTCGAGATCGGGCGCGACGCCTTCGAACACCCGCGCGCCGTCGAACACGACCGAGCCGAGCCAGGCCGCATGCGTGCGCGGACCCATGATCGGCACATTGCCGTCATGCCATTTGCCCTCGAAGAAGGTCCAGCTTGGCGAATATGCAATGGGCTTTTTGATCTCGGCCATGACCGGCCTCTCCCTTGGCGTGGTGCCGCATTATAGCGCCACTATTGGGCGCAATTTCTAAATGATTCCCTGCGGGAAAATGGTGAGTTACCCTCCCGGACGGGGAAAGGAAGCACCATGCCGCTCGATCCGCTCGCAAAGCGTTTGTTGACCATGATGGCTGCGGCTGCGCCGCAGGCACGGAGCCGGCCCAGCGTGGAGGCACGGCGGCAATCATTGGCAAAGCTGATGCAGTTTGCGCGCGCCGATGCGCCTGACGTGACGACGTCCGACGGCATGCTGCCTGGTCCCGGCGGCGCGCTGCCCTATCGCCTCTATTCACCGGCAGGCGCCGATGATCGCGCGCCCGGCTTCGTGTTCTTTCACGGCGGCGGGCTCGTTGCCGGCAGCATCGCCACGCATGACCGCATCGCGGCGGCGCTGGCACATGCGACCGGCTGCCGCCTCGTCTCGGTCGATTACCGGCTGGCGCCCGAGCACAAATTCCCCGCCGCCGTGGACGATGCGGTTGCTGCCACCGAATGGGTGGCGCGCGAGGCCGCATCGCTCGGCATCGACGCCGGACGTCTGGTGCTCGGCGGCGATTCCGCCGGTGCAACGCTCGCCGCGATCGTGTGTCAGGAGGCGGCGCAGACAGCTGGCCTTTCCATCGTCGCGCAATGCCTGATCTGCCCGGTGCTGGATTTCGAGGAGGCCTCGCCGTCGCGGCAGGCGTTCGCCGAGGGGCACCTGATCGACCGCGTCACGATCGAAGCCGATCTCGCCGATTATCTGCCCGAGGACCTTGATGCTGCCGATCCGCGCATCTCGCCCTTGCGCGCGACACGGCTTGCGGGCCTGCCGACCGCCATTATCCACACCGCCGAGTTCGACCCGATGCGCGACGAGGGCAATGCCTATGCCCGCAAGCTGCTCGCTGCGGGCGTCACGGTCGAGCACGTCTGCCACGAGGGCATGGTCCATAATTTCCACGCCATGGGCGCAATTCTGCCGCAGGCGCAGCTCGTGCTGTCGCAGATCGGTGAGCAGGTCAGGCGGGCGGTGGGGACGTGAAGCACCTCCTCTTGCCGTCTCCCGCAACGGGAGAGGAAAGAGAATGCCTCACGCTCTCGCCTCGATGACGGAACGCGCCGCCGCGACGTAGTTTGGCCAATGCGCATCCGCATAACGCTCGGCCTGTCGCGCGCAGGTGACGTCGGGCGCATGCGCAGCCGCGATCATGCGCGCAAAGCGCTCTTCGGCGACCGTCACGTCGTCGGACGCGGCCGAGGGCGCGGCTCCTGCGGCGGTCGGCGCAACGGCGAGTCCCGCCAGTCCGGCGAGCAGGATGCGGCGTGACGTGTCCATGGCTGTCGTTCCCTCTTCATTGCACTTCGATCGTGACCGGCGATGCGTCGCCATGGCGGCGGCAGGGTACCGTGACGCCTCCGTCCAGTCCAGCAGCTGAGCCAGCGTGGTCAGTCTGGCACCGGCACGTCGAACGTGTTGAGCGTCACCGACACCATGCAGTAAATGCCGACGAGATAGGACAGTTCGGCCGCGCCGTGCTCGCCGAATTCCTTGACGGCGGCCCGATAAGTCAGTTCCGGCAGCACGCCGCCGCTGACCAATGCGGACGCCACATCGTAGGCGACCGCCTCCTGCTTGGTGAGATCGACCGGCCGCTGTCCGGCGACGATGGTCGCGAGCTTCTCGTCGGAGAGGCCGCGCTGCTCGGCGACCAGCACATGCGCATAGAGCTCGTAGCCGGAGCGGAAATGCGAGCCGGTGACGAGGATCGCGACCTCACGCACCGGCGCCGGCAGCAGCGGGTTCGCCGCGATCGCCTTGACCAGCTCCCACACTGGCTTGCCGAAGCGCGGCTCGCGGATCCATGGATTCCAGGGCCCGAGCAGCGCGCCATCGTCGCGCACGTTCACAAAGCCCTTGAAGTGATCCTTGATGCCGGCTCGCATGTCGTCGTAGAGCGGCTTCTGTTCGGCACTCAGGTCTTTCGGATCGAGAATGGGAAGGCGCACGGCAGGTCTCCTCGTTGAGAAGCCGCGAAACTCGCCCGCACGCGCGCGCAAGGCAAGTGAAGTTGCCGTGACATTCGGTTCGGGGCGAGCGACCCGATGGCGTCGGTTACGATGCCTCCGGCCGCACCAGCGGCTCGCCCAGCGTATGCATCAGCCGGTTGGCCCAGCCGAAGATCGCGGCCGACAGCACCAGGTCGAGCTGCTCAAGCTCGCTGAGCCCGGCCTCGCCAAGTGCGCGCGCATCGTCTGCGCTCGCTTCGATCGGAGTCGTCGAGAGTTTTGTAGCGAAATTGAACAGGGCCTGCTCGCGTGCCTCCAGCGTGGCATCGCGCTCGTCGGTAAAGATCTCCTCGACGACCTCTTTGCGCCCGGAGTAATTGATGAAGCGTGAGGCGTGCACGGCGGCGCAATAGATGCAGCGGTTGACGACCGAGGCACTCAGCGCGCCGAGCTCGCGCTCCGCCGGGGACAGTCCGTCCTTGCCATACATAATGAGGTTGAACAGCGGCGAGCGCACCGCGAGCGACTCCGGGTCATGCGCCAGCGTCAGCACGTAAGGCGAGACGCCCTTGTTGGAGGGGGTGACCTTCATCGCCGCGAGCTGCTCGGGCGTCGCCGAGGCGAGCTCGACCGGCGTGACATAAGGCGACCAGGTCGGGATCGTGGTAGTGAAGTTGTGGACGACCTCGCTCATCAGGCTTCGATCTCTTTCAGGAGCCTGAGGCCGGCAAGGACCCGCAGCTGGTAGTTCACGAAGGCGCCAAGCTCGGACAGCCGCACGATATCGGCCTCGCTGACGCCGGCCGCCTTCAGCGCCGCGATGTCCTGTCGCGTCGACTCGCGCGGCGAAAGCGTCAGCAGATCGGCGTGGCGGGCCATGGCATCGTGCAGGGGATCGCCACACACACCGCCGGGCCGGGCGAGCACGGCGAAGTCAAGATCGCTCGAATGCGCCAGATAGGAGTCGTAGTGCGCGGTCAGCGCCTCGTCGCCGACATGCCGGCACATCCGCGCCGCGAGTGCCGCCCGCAAGCCGTGGCTCAGACCGCCGGGCTCGCGCGGCAGCAGCACCGCGTCATGGGCTGCTTCGCTGAGGCGCAAAATCTCGGTGCGGGCGTTCAGAGCGTGGCCGAGCCGCGACGCCGCGGGCACCCCGACAATGGTTTCGATCAGCGTGGTCAAGCACTGCTCCGCAAGCTCTGTGGATTGGCGACGTCCTCGACGGCGAGCGCCGGCGGCTGCGCCGTATCGAGAAACGCCGACAGGGCAGCCTCGATCGGCATCGGATCAAGGCCGCGAGCTTTTAGCCACGTGGGATCATAATAGGTCTGCCGGTAGCGCTCGCCGGAATCGCAGATCAGCGTGACCAACGATCCGGTTTTGCCGGCGGTGCTCATCTCCGAGGCAATGCGGCAGAGCGCCAGGAAATTGGTGCCGGTCGAGCCGCCAACTGGCCGGCGCAGCCGGCGCGACAGCACGTTCATCGCTGCGATCGTTGCGACATCCGGGATCTTCATCATGCGATCGACGACGCCCGGCACGAAGGAGGGTTCGCAGCGGGGCCGACCGACGCCTTCGATCAGCGAAGGCCGCTCGCAGACATGGGAGCGGTCCTGCGAGCGGAAGCAGTCGAAGAAGGCGGAATGCTCGACATCGGCAACGCACAGCCGCGTCGGGTACTGGCGATAGCGCAGATAGCGTCCGAGCGTGGCCGAGGTGCCACCGGTGCCCGCCCCCATCACGATCCAGTCCGGCAACGGACGCGTCTCGCCCTTCAATTGCGTAAAGATCGATTCGGCGATGTTGTTGTTGCCGCGCCAGTCGGTGGCGCGCTCGGCGAAAGTGAACTGGTCCATATAGTGGCCGTTCAGCCGGGCGGCGAGCGCCGCCGCTTCCGCATAGAGTGCACGGCCGTCATCGATCAGATGGCAGTTGCCGCCGTAATGCTCGATCGCGGCGATCTTCTCTGCCGAGGTCGTGCGCGGCATCACGGCATAGAAGGGCACGCCGATCATCTGTGCGAAATAGGCTTCCGACACCGCGGTCGATCCCGACGAGGCTTCGACGACGGGCGTGCCTTCGCGGATGTGGCCGTTGCAGAGCGCGTAAAGGAAGAGCGAGCGCGCGAGCCGGTGCTTCAGGCTGCCGGTCGGATGCGTGGACTCGTCCTTCAGATAGATGTCGATGCCGGCGAGAGCCGGCACGATCAGCCGGATCAGATGCGTGTCGGCCGTGCGGCACTGGTCGGCCTCGATCGCCGCCACGGCCTCATCGACCCAGCCGCGCCGATAGGCCGGTCCGGCCGGATTGTGGTGGCGAAAGGGGTTTGGCTCCATCGACATGACCTCAACTTCCCATAATACCTATTGCACATCAAGAAATATTGTTCATTCTATATTCGCATAATTCGGACAACCAGACCATGAACCAGGACGTTATCGACATTCGCCTTCTCGAGGCCTTCGCCGCCGTGATGTCGGCCGGCAGCATCACCGGTGCGGCGCGGTTGCTCGGCCGTTCGCAGCCGGTCACGACGCGTCAGATCCAGGATCTCGAGGCTGACGTCGGCTATCTCCTGTTCACCCGGAATGGCCCGCGCATCAGCCCGACACCGAAAGGCCTCCTGTTTCATGCTGAGGTCGAGCGGCTTCTGATGGGCCTGAAGCACATCCGCCAGCGTGCCAACGCGATCGGCGCGGGTGCGCTTCCCGTGCTCAGCCTGGCGGCGATCCCGGCGCTGGCGGCCGGCTTCGTCCCGGCTGCGCTCGCAGCGCTCGAACGCGAGTTGCTACCAAGCCAGATCCACGTGCAGGCGCTCTCGGCCGAGAATGTGGTTCAATCGGTGCTGTCGCAGTCGGTCGATTTCGGTCTTGCGAGCCTGCCGATCCAGCATCCCGGACTCGATGTGCAGTGGGTCTGCGAGGTGCCGTGCGTTGCGTGCCTCGCGATGGATCACCCGCTGGCGAAGAAGAAGGTCATTCGCCTGAAGGATCTTAGTGGCGTCCGGCTGCTGACGATGGCCAACCCCTACCGGCTTCGCCGCCGCGTGGAGGAGGCGCTGGAGCGTGAAGGTGTCGTGCCCGCTGAGGTCATCGACACCAACGCTTCACTGACGGCGATTGCCATGGCCAAGCAGACGCTCGGCATCGCCGTGGTCGAGCCGGTGCTGACTTCCAGCCTGCCGGTTGAAGGCGTCGTCACCCGGCCGTTGGATGTGTCCATTTCGTTCCTGTTCGCCGCGATTGCGCCGACCGGGCGCGAGCTGACGCCGACGGTTGCCGCGCTCAACGGCGCTCTGCGCGCCGCGGTCGCGCTGATGCCTGGCGCAAGGCTCCATAGCGGCGCCACCGCGCTAGCCGAGGCCGGCGACGAAACCACTAAATTCGAGAAAGCTTCCTCATGACGATGACACCTGGTGCGGCGGGCCTCGGGGCACTTGAAGCGCGCCTGAAGCAGGATCTGGCCTGGCTCGAACTGCCGGCCAAGTCATGGGTGCCCCGCCGCGTCGTCGATGGCGAGGGCGTCGTCGACGTCGTCATCGTCGGTGCCGGCATGGCCGGCCTCGTCGCCTCCGCCATGCTCAAGCGTCTCGGCGTCGACAACCAGCTCGTGCTCGACCGCGCGTGCGCAGGCGAGGAAGGTCCCTGGGTCACGTTCGCGCGGATGCGGACGCTGCGCTCACCCAAGGAATTGACCGGCCCCGCGATGGGCATGCCGGCGCTGACCTTCCGCGCCTTCTACGAGGCGCAATATGGCGAGCAAGCCTGGCAGGCGCTCGACCGCGCGCCGCGCACGGTATGGATGGATTACTTGATATGGTACCGCAAAGTGCTGGGCCTGCCCGTCCGCAACGGGGTCTCGGTTGAGCGTATCCACGCGCGCCCCGATGAATTGTTCGCGCTCGAAATCAGCGAAGGTGGCACGTCGCGACACATTCTCGCGCGGCATGTCGTCCTGGCGACGGGGCGCGACGGCCTCGGCGGCGCTTACGTGCCGCCGCTCGCCGACGGCATCGACCGGCGCTTCTGGGCCCATTCCTCCGACCCGATCGACTTCGAAAAGATTCGCGGCAGGCGCGTGGCCGTCGTCGGCGCGGGCGCATCCGCGATGGACAACGCGGCGATGGCGCTGGAGGCGGGCGCCGCGCGCCTCGATCTCTTCATCCGGCGCGCAGACATCCCGCGCGTCAACAAATTCACCGGCATCGGCAGCCAGGGGGTCGTGCACGGCTTTGCCGGCCTGACGGACGACTGGAAATGGCGCTTCCTCGATCACACGCTGAAAGCGCAGACGCCGCCGCCGCGGCAGAGCGTGCTGCGCGTCTCCGCCTATCCGCAGGCGCATTTCCATCTCGCAAGCCCGATCGATGATCTCGTCGTCAAAGAGGATCATCTCATGGTGACGACGCCGAAGGGCCGCTATGCGACCGACTTCATCATCTTCGGCACCGGCTTCAAGGTCGACCTCGCGTTGCGCGACGAGCTTGCCGCGTTCGCGCCGCATATCCGCTTCTGGAGCGATCGCTTCCCGACGCCTGACGGCATGAACAATGCGGAGCTGGAAAACTCGCCCGACCTCGGCGACAGATTTCAGTTCCTGGAGAAGCAGTCAGGCGCCTGCCCGATGCTGGCACGGCTGCACTGTTTCAACTATCCGGCGACGCTGAGCCACGGGAAACTTTCCGGCGATATTCCGGCGATCAGCGAGGGCGCCGACCGGCTCGCGCGCGGCATCGTCCGCCGCCTCTTCGTCGAGGATCGCGAGATTCATTTCGCCAACCTCAAGGCCTTCGCAACGCCGGAACTCGCCGGCGACGAATGGCAGGATGCCGACGCCACCCATCAACCCGCCGAATAGGCACAACCGGACAGGCAAGCGAGAGATGCAGACGAACAGGAAGGCCATCGTGGCCGCGGTCGCCGGCAACGCAATGGAGTGGTACGACTTCACCGTGTTCGCGCTGATGACACCGGTCATCAAGAACCTGTTCTTTCCGGTCGACCCCAAAATTCCAGGCAGTGAGATCAACGCGCTGCTGCTGACGACCGCGCTGTTCGGCACCGGTTTCTTCATGCGGCCGATCGGCGGCCTCGTGCTCGGCTATTTCGGCGATCGCAAGGGGCGGAAGGCGGCGATGACGCTCGGCATGGGCATCATGGCGCTGTCGGTCGCGCTGTTGGCATTGACGCCGACCTACGCGACAGCCGGCATTGGGGCACCCCTGATCGTGCTGCTGGCGCGGCTGTTACAGGGCTTTTCGGTCGGCGGCGAGTTCGGTACTTCGACCGCCTATCTGATCGAAGCGGCGCCTCCCGGCCGCACCGGCTTCTATGGCTCGTGGCAAATCGCCGGCCAGCTCATGGCCAACGTGCTCGGCGCAGTGCTGGGCGCCGCCCTGACGCTGACCTTCACGCAGGAGCAGCTTGCCGCCGGCGCCTGGCGTATCCCCTTCTTCGTCGGCCTCGTGATCGTTCCGATCCTGCTTTATATGCGCGCCAGCGTCATCGAGCCCGAAGCGTCCCGGCGCAGCATGGCGACGGTGCACAAGGAAGATTTCATCGCCGCGCTGAAGAATCCCGGCCGCAATTTCCTGATCGGCATGGGCATGGTGGTGGCAAGCGCCGTGTCGTTCTACGTCACCTTCGGCTACACCGTGACCTACGCCAAGGAGGTGCTGAAGCTGCCGCTGATGCAGAGCTTCCTGGTTCAGATGATCGCGGCGATCGTGATGGTGATGGTGATCGTCGTTCCCGTTGCCGGCGCCGTCTCCGACCGCTACCCGCGCAGGCCGCTGCTGCTGGTCTCGCTCATTGGCTATTTCGTCTCGCTGTATCCGCTCTATAGCTGGGTGATCTCCGAGCCGTCGATCGCAAGGCTCCTGGTCGCCCAGGTCGTCATCGGCTTCTTCAGCGCCTTCTTCCTCGGCGTCTACTGCACCACGCTGGTCGAGCTGTTCCCGATCCGCGTCCGCTCGACCGCGCTTGCCATCGTCAACAATGTCGCGGTGCTGGTATTCGGCGGCTTTGCCCAGTTCTTCGTGACATGGCTGATCGCGCTCACCGGCTCCCCGCTGGCGCCGATCTTCTATGTGATGATCGGCGTCGGCCTCGGGCTGATCGCGGTGATCGCGATGCGACCGGAGGACGCCGGACGGGAGCAGGTCGCGGACGGCATCGTCGAACAGGCGTTGTGAGGCCGTTCAAAACTCCAGCGGTGCGTTGTCGACGACTTCCTTCATCACGAAGAAGGTGCGGGTCTGGCGCACGCCGGGCAGCGCGATCAGCTGCTCGCCATGGATACGGTTGAAGTCCTCCATGTCGCCGACGCGGATCTTGAGGAAATAGTCGAAGTCGCCGGCGACGAGGTGGCAGTCGAGCACGAATTTCAGCCTGGTGATCGCCTGCTCGAAGATCGCAAAGCTCTCCGGCGTCGAACGGTCGAGCACGACGCCGACCATCACCAGCGTGCCCTTTGCCACCTTCTTCGGCGCGACCATGGCGCGGACGGCGGCGATGAAGCCGTGCTCGAACAGGCGTTGGGTGCGGCGATGACAGGTGGCGGGACTGATGGCGACGGTTTCGGCCAGCTCGGCATTGCTGAGCCGGCCGTTATTTTGCAGCAATCGCAACATCTTAAGGTCGATACGGTCGAGGCGGGCGGACATGGAAGAAGCTTCCGTGGCGAGCGTCTATTCCGGAAGGAATAGCACATATTGGCGCCCTTATCGCAAGATCGAGCGCAATAAACGCGCAATATTTGAAAGCACCTTTTTGCGGCGCGATGTTAGTGTTTTCGCAGACATTTAACGCCAATCGGGATGACCTGACGATGCTCGAAAAATTCGCGCGCTATCCGCTGACCTTTGGTCCGACGCCCATCGAGAAGCTGGAGCGGCTCTCGAAGCATCTCGGCGGCAATGTCGAGGTCTACGCCAAGCGCGAGGACTGCAATTCCGGGCTCGCCTATGGCGGCAACAAGCTGCGCAAGCTCGAATACATCATCCCCGACGCGATCGCCTCGAACGCCGACACGCTGGTCTCGATCGGCGGCGTGCAGTCCAACCACACCCGCATGATCGCGGCGGTCGCTGCCAAGATCGGCATGAAGTGCCGCCTGGTGCAGGAAGCCTGGGTGCCGCACGAGGACGCCGTCTATGACCGCGTCGGCAACATCATGCTGTCGCGCATCATGGGCGCCGACGTGCGCCTGGTCGACGACGGCTTCGATATCGGCATTCGCAAGAGCTGGGAGGAGGCCATCGAGGAGGTGAAGGCGGCGGGCGGCAAGCCCTACGCGATTCCCGCCGGCGCCTCCGTGCACAAATTCGGTGGGCTCGGCTATGTCGGCTTCGCTGAAGAAGTGCGCAAGCAGGAAGCCGAGCTCGGCTTCAAGTTCGACTACATCGTGGTCTGCACCGTCACCGGCTCCACCCATGCCGGCATGCTGGTCGGCTTCGCCGCCGATGGCCGCGCGCGAAAGGTGATCGGCATCGACGCGTCGTTCACCCCGGCGCAGACCAAGGCGCAGGTGCTCTCGATCGCGCAGAACACGGCCAAGCTTGTCGAACTCGGCCAGGATCTCGTCGCAGACGACGTCGTTCTGATCGAGGATTACGCTTATCCAGCCTATGGCGTGCCGTCGGAAGAGACCAAGGAGGCGATCCGCCTCAGCGCGCGTCTCGAAGCCATGATCACCGATCCCGTCTACGAGGGCAAGTCGATGCAGGGCCTGATCGACCTTACGCAAAAGGGCTATTTCGAGAAAGGCGCGAAGATCCTCTACGCCCATCTCGGCGGCGCGCCGGCGCTGAACGGCTACGGGTATGCGTTCCGGAACGGCTAGCGCGTCGGTGATGTGAGGCGGCGCGCACCTCCCCACGAGTGTCGTCCTGGCGAAAGCCAGGACCCATTACCCCGACTGCCAATTGTTGAAACACGCTGAGGCAGTCAGCGTGCCTTTTCCTACGGCCTGTGGCTATGGATCCCGGATCGGCGCTCCGCTTCGCAGCGCTTGTCCGGGATGACGGCGGGGGTGTGGCGCGCCCTACCGCGTCCTGACAATCTGCAGCAGCTCGTCGCCGTAATGCTCGAGCTTCTTGTCGCCGATGCCGGGCACATTGCGCAGCTCGTCCAGCGTGGTCGGCCATGCGCGAACGATGCCGTCGATGGTGGCGTCGTGCAGCACGACGTAGGCCGGCACGCCACGTGCGCGGGCAATCTCCGAGCGCCATGCTCGTAGCCGCGCGCGCAATTCAGGATCGACATCGCCCTGCGCCGCGCCGGCCGCAGGCGCAAGATCACCGCGGCGGGACTTGGCGCGGCTTGAACGGATCCGGGCGCCGGGCGCTTCTTCGCGCAGCCACACTTCCGTTTCGCCCCGCAGCACGCCGCGCGACGAATCCGTCAGCTTAAGCGCGCCGAACGCTTCGCTGTCACTCAGCAAATGTCCCATCGCCACGAGCTGCCGCAGCACCGTGCGCCACTGCTTCTCGTTGAGCTCGCGTCCGATGCCGAAGACGGTGAGCTTGTCGTGACCGAACTGCGTCACCTTCTCGGTGAGCCGTCCGATCAGCACGTCGATGAGGTGCATCGCGCCGAAGCGCTGCCCGGTGCGATAGGCACAGGATAGCAGTTTTTGCGCCAGCACCTTGCCGTCGCGCATTTTCGGCGGCATCAGGCAATTGTCGCAATTGCCGCAGCCCTCGCCCATCACGATCTCGCCGAAATAGGCGAGCAGCCGCCGGCGCCGGCAGTGCGGCGTTTCGGCCAGGCCAACAAGCGCATCGAGCTTGCCGATCGAGACCCGCTTGAATTCGTCGGAGCCGCTCGACTCGTCGATCATACGGCGCTGCTGCACGATGTCCGAGAGACCGTAGGCCATCCAGGCCGCCGACGGCTTGCCGTCACGGCCGGCGCGCCCCGTCTCCTGGTAATAGGCCTCGATGCTCTTGGGCAGATCGAGATGCGCGACGAAACGCACGTCCGGCTTGTCGATGCCCATGCCGAAAGCGATGGTCGCGACGATGACGATGCCGTCCTCGTTGAGGAAGCGGTCCTGGTTGCGCGAGCGCACGCTGCTGTCGAGCCCGGCGTGGTATGGCAACGCGGCAATGCCGGCATCGTCGAGCGCGGCGGCGACCTCCTCGACCCGTTTGCGGGACAGGCAATAGACGACGCCCGCATCTCCCGCGTGACGCTCCCGGATGAAATCCTTGAGCTGCGACACCGCGTTGCGCTTGTCGACGATCTCGTAACGGATGTTGGGACGATCGAAGCTCGAGACGAAGTGCGGACTGTCTGCAAGGTGAAGCCGCTCGACGATTTCCTTGCGGGTCAATTCGTCGGCAGTCGCGGTCAGCGCGATGCGGGGAACGTCGGGAAAACGCTCGGCGATGACCGACAGGCCGACATATTCGGGGCGGAAATCATGGCCCCATTGCGAGACGCAATGCGCCTCGTCGATAGCGAACAGCGCCACCTTCGCCCGCGCCAGCAGCGCCAGGCAGCGCGGCGTCAGCAGCCGTTCCGGCGCGACATAGAGCAGGTCGAGATCACCCGCGATCAGGCGCCGCTCGATGTCGGACGCTTCCTGCGGGGTCAGCGACGAGTTCAGCGCGGCGGCGTTGACTCCTGCTTCGAGCATGGCGGCGACCTGATCGCGCATCAGCGCAATCAAGGGCGACACCACGACACCGCAGCCTTCGCGCAGCAGTGCCGGCAATTGATAGCACAGCGACTTGCCGCCGCCGGTCGGCATCAACACCAGGCAATTGCCGCCGTCCGTGACGTGCCGGATGATCTCACCCTGCGCGCCGCGGAACCCGGGCAGGCCGAACACCGAACGCAGCACCGACAACGCATCGCGGCCCTGGGCCGGCGCGGACAGCGGAGCGGTGGAAGGAGAGGACATGGGCATGTCGGGGTGAGGCCGTGAGATTCGTCCCAAGGCCAGTCGCATGACCGCGCAGGCGTGGCAAGACCGTTTGCTCCGCCGGACGCCGCCTTCCCCCACCCTTTGTGGGAAGAAAACTTTCTTACGCGCCGATCCGTCGCAGCGCTTCCGCGACCGTCACGATCGGCATGTCGCGCTTCCCGGCGGCCTGCAGCGCATGGCGCATCAGGTGCGGCGTGCAGCCATATGGGCTCGGCGCGTCGGCGACGTCATGACCGTAGAAGATCAGCCAACCGCCGCTCTCGACCGCCTCGTCGAAATAGCGATCGACACCCGTCGTATTGATCTCGCGATCGACCAGGGGCGAGGCGCGCAGGAACTGGAGGTCGATGACGTCGCGATTGACGCCGGGAAGGATGCCGCGCGCCGAGCGGAAGGTCTTGGCGAGCTGCGGCTTGCGCCACACCGACGCGATGCCATAGGGGTAAGCGAAATTTTCCAGCGTGATCGAGGAATCAATGCCGCGAAAATGGCTGCGGTTTCGCTCGATCTCCCGGGCCATGGCGGTCTCGTCGAGACCGACCGCGCTCTGGTGCGAGAAGGTGTGGCAGGCAATCTCGTGTCCGGCCCGGTGAAGCCGCACGATGGCGTCGTTCGACAGGCCGTGCCAGTGGTCCGAGGGACGATCGACCAGGCTGCCGGCGAGATAGAAGGTACCGCGACCGCCATGCTGCTCCAGAAGCCCGGCGCCCTCGCCTGCGGCGCTATCGGGGGCATCGTCGAAGGTGAAGCTCACCATGGGCGCATTCGCGGGCAGCCGATGCGGCGCGGCGCGGAAATGCCGGGCCAGCCGATTGCTCACGCGTCCCTGGAGTGCCGACCACACGACTCGCATTTCCTGTCTGTCCCGCCCCTCACTGAAGCATTCGTACGCTGCTCGAGGCAAGCTTCACACTTCGTTAGTCCTAACGTCGAGCTCGTCGTCCCGACCTAACGCGCAAGCACCGACGCATCGGTCCCCGCGCCGAGATATTGCAGCCAGTTCCGGAACAATGCCGCCGCGGCGCTGCCAGCGGCGATATCGGTGCGCAAATTCAGCGCGGGCAGCTCGTTGCTGAGCGCGGGGTGGCGCTGGTGCCTTGCCTGCTTCTCGAAGCGGACCAGCTTCTCTTCCGTCGCAGCGTCAAAATAGCTCACGGGCAAATGCGGATAATTGTCGCGCTCACGCGCGAGATAACGGCCGATGTCGCGCAGATATTCACGCTGAAGCGACAGCGCGTCATATTCCGGATGGCCCTGGAAGAACACGAAGCGGCTGGCATATTGCCGGACGAAGATGTCGACGCCGGCCTTTGCCGAACGCGTCAGCACCTGGTAGCCGGCCTGCGCGAGGTCGCTCTCGGCGATCTCGTTCAGGCGCGAATGCGAGACCTTGAGCGGCGCAGGCGCGGCCCGCGTCAGCGGATCGCCGGTCACGGCTTCGCAGTCGAAAATGCCGTGACATTTGGCGGCGAGCGGCCGCCGTTCGATGCGGTCGAGATGCAGCACCGCGGCGTGCGCAGCGAGGCACGACCAGATCGTCGAGCGCGTGTTGACCTTGGCCCAGTCGATCAGCTCGGTGAGGTCGCGCCAGTACGGTTCCTGGTCGAGCTCGGGCGCGATCGGCTCGGCGCCGGTCACGATCAGGCCGTCGAACCTGTGGCGCCTGAGCTCGGTGAGTTCCGAATATTCGCTATCGACATGCCACTTCGCTTCCGGCGAGCGCTTGACCGAGGGCAGCGAGAAGCAGTGAAAGCGGATGCGGCGCGGACCTGCTGCGGCTTGCAGCAGCTTCATGAACTGCCGCTCGGTCGCCTTCAGCGCCGGATCCGGCATGTTGTTGATCAATCCGATGGTGAGCTCTGTGTCGCCGTGCTCGCGCGCCAGATCGCCCGCCCCCGGCACCAGCGCCGGGCTCGATATGCCTTGATCCCTGTCGATCAGGATCGTCATCGGCGCCGCCGCCTACTCCGCGGCCTGGAGGCGCGCGGACCGGCAGGCCTTTTCCAGGGCCTGGTCGAGGTCCTCGATGATGTCCTGGCAATGCTCGATGCCGATCGACAAGCGGATCGTTTCCGGCAAAACGCCGGCGACCCGCTGCTGCTCGGCAGACATCTGCCGGTGCGTCGTCGAGGCCGGATGGCAGGCCAGCGACTTGGCATCGCCGATATTGACGAGGCGCGTGATCAGGTTCAACGCATCGTAGAAGGACTTGCCGGCTTCCATGCCGCCCTTGATGCCGAAGGTGAACAGCGACGAGGCGTTGCCGTCGAGATATTTCTGGACCAGCGGATAATAAGGACTGTCCGGGAAACCGGTGTAATTGACCCAGGCCACGCGCGGATCCTTGCGCAGGAATTCGGCGACCTTGCGGGCATTCTCGCAGTGGCGCTCCATGCGCAGCGCGACGGTCTCGATGCCCTGGAGCAGCAGGAAGGCGTTGAACGGCGACAGCACCGAACCCATGGTGCGCTGATAGATGCTGCGCGCGCGCTCAATGTACGCCGTCTTGCCGAAGCGCTCGGCATAGACGAGGCCGTGATAGGAGGCGTCCGGCTTGTTGTAGCCGGGGAAGCGATCGACGTGCTTGGCCCAGGGGAAATTTCCGGAATCGACGATGGCGCCGCCGAGCGTGGTACCATGGCCACCCAGGAATTTCGTCAGCGAATGCACGGCGATGTCGGCGCCGTAATCGAACGGCTTGAGCAGGATGGGGGTTGCAACGGTATTGTCGACGATCAGCGGCACGCCATGGGCATGGGCGATCTTCGCCAGTGCCTCGATGTCGCAGACATTGCCGGCGGGATTGCCGATGGTTTCGGCGAACACGGCGCGGGTGTTCTCGTCGATCAGCTTTTCGATCGCCTCGGGCTTGTCGCTCTCGGCGAAGCGGCCGGTGATGCCCTGCCGCGGCAGGATGTGCGAGAGCAGCGTATGCGTGGTGCCGTAGAGCTGCGGCACGGAAACGATGTTGCCGCCGTGATCGGCGACGTTGACGAAGGCGAAATGCAGCGCGGCCTGCCCGGTCGCGACCGCAAGCGCGCCGACGCCGCCCTCGAGCTCGGCGATACGTTTCTCCAACACCGCGCTGGTCGGATTGGCGATGCGGCTGTAGCGATAGCCTTCGGTCTCGAGATTGAAGAGCGCCGCGCCGTGATCGGCGCTGTCGAAGGCGTAGGCCGCGGTCTGGTAGATCGGCACGGCAACAGCGTGCGTGGTGGCTTCGGGCTCGTAGCCGGCGTGAATAGCGATCGTCTCGTTGCGCATCGTGCCACCTCCGCGTGGAGCGGGCCGCACTTATTGGCCTGTATGAGGCATGTGCGTTGTCCGCCGTCCCTCTGTTAGAGGCGGGTGGTAAAGCGGACAATAATTCGTCTAGAGATCGAGGAAGTAACCCTAACGCTTGTTGGGGAATTGGCTAAAATTCAAGTCAAATTGGATTAATGAAGTTTTGTGGTTTGCGGCGGCAACCACGCTGCACTCCCTTCCCCCCTTGTGGGAGAAGGTGGCGCGAAGCGCCGGATGAGGGGTCTCTATCCATACGGCCAAGCTTGCGTTAGCGGAGAGAGACTCCTCACCCGTCTCGCCGCTGCGCGGCGCGCCACCCTCTCCCACAAAGGGAGAGGGAAACAAACTTCGCTGCCCTATCAGTCCATCTGTTCCCATAGCCGACGAGCGAGCACACCAGCCCGCTTCTCGATCGCAGCCGCTGCATCGAGCGCGAGGTCCTCGCGATAGCGCCCGGCAATGAGCTGCACGCCGATCGGCTTGCCATCGTGCAGCATCACCGGCACCACGGCGCCAGGCAGGCCCAGCACGTTGATCGCGGAGATGAAGCGGATCTCGCCCCAGAAAATCTCGCGCACGCGCTCGGGGCTAACCGTGTCCTCGCGCGGGCCTGGAATCGACTTCACCGTGGTCGGTGCCAGTACCACCGGATATTCCTCGAAGAACAATTGCCAGGCGCGGATGTGGCCGTTGCGCGCGGCGGTCGCCTGCATCCAGGCCTTGAGGTCGAGCACGTTGGCCTTGGCTTTCATGCCGCCCCACGCCTTGTGGAAGTCTTCGGACGTCACCTTCAGCATGCCGGCTTCCTGCATCACCATCGTCTCGTTGGTGATGATGTCGCACCAGGTCTGCCAGACGCCGTCGATGTCGGGCACATCGACCTCGCTGACGCGATAGCCGGAACGCTCCAGATGATCGGCGGCCTGACGCAACGCCGCCGCGACGTGCGGATCGACGTCCATGTCTTCAGGGATCCTGGCGAGCGCGACCTTGATCGGCCCCTTCGACTTCGGTCCGACCAGCGGCGCCGGCACCCACCAGGGATCGCGCGGATCGCGCTGGCTCATCACCTCGAGCGCGAGCCTGACGTCGGCGACGTGGCGGGCGAGCGGCCCCTGCGCCGACATCAGATGCGCCAGCATCGGCCGCTCGGCGGTTGCGCTCGCGTTGAACGCAGGAATACGCCCCTGCGTCGGCTTGATAGTCACAACGCCGTTGCAATGCGCCGGCCAGCGCAGCGAGCCGCCGATGTCGTTGCCATGCGCGATGGTGCCGATGCCGGCGGCGACCGCCGAACCCGCACCGCCCGAGGAGCCGCCACAAGTGATATCAGGATCCCAGGGATTGAGCGTCAGCCCGTGCAAGGGATTGTCGGTGAAGCCGCGGAAGGAGAATTCCGGCGTGTTGGTGAGGCCGATGACGACCGCGCCGGCCTTTTTCAGGTTGCGCACCACGGGCGAATCCGACGGCGCGATGAGATCCTTGTTGGCCGGCACGCCGTTGAAATTGGGACGGCCTTCGTAATCGACATTCTCCTTGATCGTGATCGGTACGCCGTGCAGAAGGCCGAGCTCGCCGCCCTTGGCGCGCCGCTTGTCGGCCGCATGGGCCGCAGCCAGCGCTTCCTCCGAGAAATCCACGACGACGGCGTTCAGCCTCGGATTGACGGCACGCATCCGCTCGAGATGCGCCTCGACAGTCTCGACCGCGGAGATAGCGCCAGAGCGGATGGCGGCCGCGGTCTCGACCGCCGACCATTGCCAGGCCGGCCCTTTGGGGCGGCGTGGTGCGGACGATTTGCGCGGAGCGGCTTGCTTGACCGGCTTCGTTGCGGCCTTCGCGACCTTGCCCTTGCGAACGGCGCTTGTCTTGCCGGAGGTCCTCGCTGCTTTCTTCGCAGCACTTTTCTTCCTGGTCGCCGTCTTCTTCGCCACGTCGCATCTCCTCACATTGCGCCGCGGAAGTTATGGAGGTCACACGGCCGTGTACAGGCGCGTTTCTGCATGGCGCGCGATCGCGACGAAGCCGCGAGAGACACTAATGAGGTCGTCTCCGTGACGCATGTATTGGTTGAATGATGGAATTAACTACCGCCAGATTGCTTTATCGCGACCGGGTTTTGACGCCGCCATTTGGACAGCGACAAATTGGAGCATTTGCCTGCAGCCGCATATTATTCCATCTCGGTGGCGATTGCCGATGGAAGGGTGTCGCGGAGGGGCGCGAGGGACGGAAGGTATGGGTTGGCCGGACGGGGCTGATGGCGGAGAGAGTGTCCATTTGATTAGAGCCCTAAGAAGCTCGGCTGGGCGCGCACAGCGCCTTAAATCACCCGGACTTGGCCCGTCGGATGCTCGAGCAGCCCCGCAGAAGATCGCCATATCCCGCGCCTGCCGCAGGGGTATAGCCATGGGCACATTCTTCCTGCTCCTTTATTCAGGGCGCTTCCTAGATTAATGCCCAACGGCTGCTGGTGGCAACGGAGGTAGATGGAGAGCCTTTCAAGCAGAGAAAAGTAATGAGCACCATGTCGGCCGGCGGCTTCGGTCAGCGGCTCAGTGGAAAATCAGCCTTCAATTCAAAAAGAGAATTTCTGACTCTTTACAGGAGTCTGCGAATACTCTTAGCTCACAAAAAAGAGGGTGGCCGAAGCCACCCCCAGGTGAGCACACTTTACGCAACGCTACTGGGTCTGCCTTTGCCGTGTCACCGGCTGGGCAGACCTCGGCAGTGAGCAGTTACGCTCTCCCACCGGCCGAAGCGGAAGCGGACGTAAGCCCGCACCGGCACCGGCATCTGCATAGGACAAGAAGGCCACATGGCCACTCTCCTTTTGCCGAAGCGAGGGTAGTCCTCGCCGCCTCAGAAGCGCTTCTTACGCCCCGCCCGTTCAGGGCGCCGAAGGCTTGAAGCTGGCAATAGGTGTCGCGTGCCGACTCACTGAAGTTACCACGCCCGGCGCGGATCGAGGAGTCAGGTTCCCGATCTGTGCACTTATGCACAGGCGCTAGTCTGCGACCGCCGGAGTTAGAGGCCGATCTTATCCCGTCCAAGGAATGTCAGATCGGGTGATCTCTATTGTATCGCCCACAAGCTCCCTAGCACGCGAAGCGCGCCTTCCCTGATCCGGGCCTGGCCCAACGATAATCCGCGTTATAGGTAGGCGCCCTCCCGCGTGGCTTAGCAGCGTGATGTGCTTGCGGATTGTCGTGCCATCGGCACCCAAAACCTTGCGCGGCTCGACCAGAGGTCGGTCAACAAATGCTGGAAACTGAGCCTTTGTCCTTTCCGACAAATAGCGCGTCCCGGGCATTGCAACTATCCTGACCTCGTTTTCTTCGCGAAATCCATGATGCTTGAAGAGCGTCGTGGCGGCAGCAAAGGGAGCAAACCCATCCTCTATCATCTCGGGCGTCTGCCTTTTGTTAAGCAATTCCCCGACGTATTGCTCGCACCTCTCCAGGAGCAATTTGAATTTTTCTTCGATGTCAAAATCTTCGACGGAGTAGATCGCTTTGGCGAGATTTAGGTGAGTGAAATAGGCCTGATCGAAGTCAGTTAGAAGAAGTTATGCTAGCGAGGCCGTGTCGAACACGAGGCAGTAACCCTCTCGTCCATACTCTCGCCATTGGCTCAGCAAGCCATGCTGCCTTTCGTAGTTGCTCGCGTGGGTCGTAAACGATGTGATGTATGGAGCGCCGAACTGGATTTTGGTGTAATCGCCGTAAGTGACCTTGTATAGCGACCTCACAAAGTCTCGAGCCATTCCGTCAGCGACGGCAGCACGGCCACCATGCGCCAAAACGCGCGCGCGGGCTGATACACTTAGTGGGCAGGATCAGGGGCACGGCGGCCGGCTGGTCCGCAAATAGCCTGCAACTTGCGTATCAATGGCGGAGAGAGTGTCAGAATTAGCGTATATCGCCCTCATTCGCACACGTTCGCGCAAGTTCAAGAAGCACCTGTGAGAAAGGCGCAGGTTGTTCGCTAGAGGCCATGAGCGTCCGCGCCAAACCGCATGCAATCTTCGCGCAAGTATGGGCCCGAGTATGGACAAAAATGTTCGACGGAAGATTGGGTTCAGTTGACAATAATCTAGTCGCCGAATTGCCGACTTCAGCTCTTCAGGCTCCCTGAGCCGGATTGAGCGGCGACGATGGATCATGGTGGAATAGTTAAAAACCGCAATGCGAGCTGCAGTTGCAATGCGCAACAGACAACGGCTACAGGCAAACAAATCCAGGTTCGTGAGAGAAGGGCATGGAAACGCCGCACCTAATTACCGCTGACGCAAGCGGGCCATCAGTGCGAAGGCCCCTCTCTCGATTAAACTCTTTGGCTTTAGTGAACTAGATCGCAAAAACGTTGCAAGTTGCCAGCTATAGTTACAACCTCCGACTGCAATCAATGTAGCACGGGAGGGCATCCCTTGTTGTTCGCCACGGCAACTCTCAGCGGCGTTGTGCGCGTTTGTGATGTTTGTTGGCCGCGAGCAAGGGGATCAATGGGGGACATTTTTGCCGGCGCGTTGCCCGGGCCCGAAGCCGATGCCGGTAGCTTAGACGGGGCGGCACGAGATGGAGATTGATCGGCCTGCAGAGCTCCGCATTAACGCGTGGGATGGATCTCAAACCCCAACGTTCGAATTTCCCGACCGGACGCCGGAAGACGCCTCGAACCGGTTGTTGAGAGTTCCCACGCTGGCGCCGACAGGCGTCGCAGACATGCGAGATTGGCGCTCGCGGGACGTGGGCTGGGGCTTAGTGCTCCGTGACAACGATAGCATTCCGGCCAAGGACAAGGCCGTCGGCGCAGATGCGCCGGAACCCTTGCGCCGCTTGCTTGCTGCGCGAGCACACGCGCCTGCGGAAACTGCGCCGGTTCTGCGGTATCGTCCCAACAAGCCGCCCGGTCTGTTGTATCGCTACTACAAGGACGGAGAGTGCGAGCCACTATCGACGGCAGCCCCCGATCGCGGCGTGCGCGCGGGACAAATTCCCCACTATCTTCTGCTCTACGGTTCGCCCACGGAAATCCCTTGGGCCGTACAGTACGGGCTTAATCTCTCGGCATTTGTCGGCCGCCTCGACCTGTCAGTCGAGGAGGGACTTGGCAACTATGTCGACGCGCTGATCGACGATTGGAAGAGCGCCGGCACCTCAGACCTCGCCCGGCCGGTTGTCTGGAGCACAAACTGGGGAGTGCCCGACATCACCTTTCTAATGGCACGCATTATCGGCGCCAAGCTTGAGGGCCGGTTTGCGCAAGACGGAGAGACCAAAGGCCGGGTCTGGATCACCGACGCGAGCGCGACTTGCGCGGCACTAGTGAGTGCTCTTCAGGAGCGCCAACCGAGGTTCATTTGCACGACCAGCCACGGCATGACGGGTCGGTTAAAGGACACTTCCGCCACCATCGCCAATCTCGGATCGCCGGTGGACGCGCTCCGACAGTACCTAACAGCCGAGGCCCTCGATGCGTGGTCGCCCGGGGGCGCCGTCTGGTATTCTCATGCCTGCTGTTCAGCCGGCTCGGACGCCATCACGCGATACCTGGAGCTGTTCACGCCAAACGAGAAGAATGCCGCGCTGACGCGTGGCGTGGCAACGGTCGCAGGCGCGCGCGTTGCGCCATTGCCGCGCAAGATGCTCGGGAAACCCAACCCGCTGCGCGCATTCATTGGCCACGTAGAGCCGACCTTCGATTGGACGCTACGGGACCCCCTGACCAAGCAGGAGCTGGCGCACACAATCGTGCGCTGTCTTTACGACAGCCTCCATGCAGCCATCCGCCCGGCACCGACGATCGGCTGGGCGCTCGCGGACATATTCAAGGAGTCGGGCAGTTTCTTCGGGTTGTTTCAGCCACCGCCCGACGCCGATGATCGCGACACGTTGCGGGTCTATCGTCAGCTAGCCGGAATGGATCGCCAGAACCTTGTGATCTTGGGCGATCCGACAGTCTCATTGCGTTGAGCGACTGATGAGACCGTATGACCATTGCCGTCAAACTTGAGGGGGAGCGATCATGGAAGTCGTGATATTCGTGCCGGGAATCTTCGGCTCCAAGTTGAAGGCGCCTGACGGTGAGGAGGTTTGGCCGCCGACTCCGATCGAAGCGATGAGCGGCTATCGGCGTATCGAGAAGCTTCTGCAGACGAATCTTCAGGCAGGTGGCGTTGTCGAGAGCGTCTGCATCGACGTCTACGGCTCGATCGTCAAGGCGATCGAGGGGTTTGGATATTCCGAGACACACGCGCGACGGCGTTTCGTGAAATTCGACTACGACTGGCGGCGCGATTTGAATCAGCTCTCCGACCAGTTCAGTCAGATGCTGGCCGACCTTGTGAAACAGCATGGCGCCGGCGTTGAGATCAAGCTGATCTGTCATTCGATGGGCGGCCTCGTGGCGCGCGGCTGTCTCGAAAGGCGCGGCACGGCAGCCGAGCCTTGGGCAGACGCGGTCAAGATGGCCGTCTTTTTGGCAACGCCGCACGAGGGCGCGCCACTCGCCTTCGCGAGAGCTGTTGGTGTTGGGGGCTCGACCATGGGCCTTTCCGCGGAGCAGCTCAGCCGAATCGCAGCCGCAACCGGTTTCCCGGCGTGCTTTCAGCTCTTCCCCTCCGCCGCCCTCCTGCCAATCTGGAAGCTGGACGATCCTTCTCCATTCAAGGCGATCAGCATTTTCGATTCGGCGGTCGTCGCCAACTACAAGCTCAATGCGGACCATTTGGCGGCCGCCACGACCTTCCAGGCGCGATTGGATCCTACGCGGCGTCCGCACGGTTGCCGCTATTTTGCCGTGGCCAGTGCCGCTCACGAGACCGTCACGCGACTTGACCAGGACCACGACTCGGCGGTCCCGGTCACCGTCAAGAGCTCGGGCGATGGTACGGTGCCGATACAGAGCGCATCCGCCCTTCGGGTGCAGACTGCCTATGTGGAGGCCAATCATCTCGGTGTGGCGCAGAAGTCGATTACGCACAAGATCGTCGGAATGCTGCTTGGCGCGATTCCGGTCGAACCGGTTATCGCGACGTTCGGCGCCGAGGAGACCGCACTGAACCTTTCGCTCAGCGAGCGCACGATCGAGGAGAACGCGCACTACGAGATCGTCGTTACCATGCTGCCCCAGCCCGAGCTGCGAGCGCGCATCCGCGTGCAAAGAGATATCGGAGGGGACCAGTTGGCGGCGGTCGTAGACATCCCGCTTGAAGCTCGGGCGAACGGGCTAGAACGACTCTCGATCCAGGGACCGCTGCTCAGGCGCGGACGCTATGTTTTCGAGCTCCTGACCAGCAACGACGAGATTGCCGATAAAGAGGAATTGTTGGTTTCGGCAGTCCCAACATGACCGAGTTCCGGGAGATCGTCCTTGAGGCGATGGCGGCCAGCTGAGGGGTGAGTTGAAGAGGATATCGCATGACCATCCGCGCGGTGATCGTCGGCATCGAACAGTACAAGCTCGACGACATGAAGGTGCTGGCCCCTGCAGCTAATGCCGTTGCGGTCGCAAAATGGGCACTCGCGATCGGCGTTGCGCCGAAGGACATCTATTTCTTCGCAACAGCGCTCGGCGCAGGAGTGACGGCGGAGATTGAAAAAGCGGGCGTCCAGATAAGAGGAACGACCCTGCGCGACATCGACACCGTCTTGCGCGAGGAGCTGCCTAACGCGGAAGACGGATCCGCGCTGCTCTTTTACTGGTCAGGCCACGGCATGACCGACAACAAGGGGCAGCGGCTTCTGTTTTGCTCCGATTACACTCAAATCCTGCGGGACCGCGTGTTCAACGCATCACTCTTCTTCCGAAAATTACGGACCGACCAATACCCCGGTCTACGGCGGATGTTAGCACTCCTCGATGTATGCGGCACGAACAGCAGGTTACCGGTAGAACCCGCATCTTACGAGATCGACCAGGCATTTCCGTGCCGCCATCGCATTTTCTTTGCCACGCCCGAGGGCGGCTTCGCGATCGCCGCGACTGGACAAGGCGCCTTCACTTACTGCGCGCTCAAGGCGCTGGACACGTTTGCCGGTTATCCGAATCTAGAAGCTTTTAAGACACGGCTCGATGCTGAATTGGACGGCTCCCAACTCGATCGCTTCCTTCTCTCGGTCGGCACAGAAACAGACGATTACGAGAGATTTGTTGGCATCGCGCGCCAAAGCGATGACCAGATCGCCGACGGCCTGATCGAATTGGTTACTGAACTAGGTATTCCTCGCATTACCTTGGAGCGTCATTTCCTCGCGACAGCCAGAGCCTTGAAGAACGATCGCCTCCTCTTGGCGCAGGGCATCGCTGGCATGATTTGCGAACTCAACAGCGTGGGCGATCGTATCCCGCGCGCAACATACGCGATTGTCCAGTTCGTGCTTCGACTCTGTGGCGATCCATCCGCCGCGAACCACAAATCCGCGCTGAAGGACTGGCTATTGCTTTATGCCAAGGAAGCCGTGATCCGCGATGCGCAGTATGAGCTTACGGCTGAAGAGAGTCGCAAGTTACTGATCTTCGACGTTCAAACTGACTCGAACGGGGAGCTCAGGAATTTGCAGCCATTCCTACGAAATCTCGACCTAACCGAGGTGCAGGGTCGCGTTTTCGGCCCAATTCCGGTTCGGTCTTGGGGTGACACCGGGCGTGCCGTCCGTTCGGTACTGGAAAAACTTCACGCCGATCAACTTGCTAACGATCTAGAGGTCCATTTCGTGCTCGAGCCGGTCGCGTTCGATTGGCCCTTCCATCGCCTTCCTGGGCTCCAAGACAATTCTCAGCTTGGCGAGGAGCACGCGGTGATCCTGCACCATGGTCCACGGGTCAAGCCGACGCCCAGCGCCGCAAAGCGCGCGTGGGTCGAGCGGTTCAACTCCATAAGCAAATTGTCTGTATCAGCGCTGTGCTGGACACCATGCAGGCCGGGGCAATCGCTACCTCGACAACCCATACTATGTTTCGCGGCTACGGCGATCAAACCAGGTCCCGACGGGTCCCCGGGTAAAAAAGTGCTGAACGGCTTGCTCCAACTCGGAGCGCCATACCTTTACTGGCCGCATGATGACGAGGAACCAGATCCCGAACAGCCTCTGACGGAGCTCGTGCGCGGTTTGGGCACGCTTGCCGAAATGCCTCAGGCCATTTCGCAAAAGCGCATTGCCGATGCAGGAGTCGTGCACTCGGGATCGTTGCTATGGGATCAGCCGGCATTCCAACCGTTCGCCAAGCATTCGGGGAAAGTGGATGAGTAATCAGGATTGGAAGATCTTTCGCGGACGCGGAGAACCACATAACGGGCTCGACGGGCTTCCAGATCCGCCGCCCTGGCGATTTGCGCGCGCTATAGGAGCAATCGGTCCGCCGAACGAAGATCTCGACTTGAAAGCACCGGCTTCCAAAGCGACGACGTTTCGGCCGAGTGACGCGATGATCATTGCGGTCAACACCGCCCTTTATCTACGAAGGCCTTTGCTCCTCACGGGTAGGCCCGGGACAGGAAAGTCGACGCTAATCAGCAAGGTTGCCTACGAGCTCAAGCTTGGACCGGTCCTGAAGTGGTCGGTCAGCTCGCGCTCCACGGTACGAGGCGGAGTCTACGAGTACGATGCGGTTGGACGTCTGCAGGCGGGCAAGGGGATCGACCCGCCGGTAGAAGAATATTTGACCCTGGGTCCGCTCGGCGCCGCGCTTACGGCTCAAAGCCGCCCTCGTGCGCTTTTGATCGACGAGATCGACAAGTCGGACCTCGACTTTGCAAATGACCTCCTGAATGTGATCGAGGATGGCGAGTACGACATTCCGGAGCTTCAGCGTCTCGGAGGGCGGCCGTTGGTCACCGTCAAAGACGCGACCGGTCGGAGCGTACAGATCGAGAAAGGCCGCTTGATGAGCCAGCAGTTCCCGTTTGTCGTCATGACTTCGAATGGCGAACGCGAATTTCCCGCGCCGTTTCTCCGGCGTTGCGTGCGGTTAAAGATCGATCCGCCCGAGAAGGACGAGCTCATCGCGATCGTCGAAGCACATCTCGCAAAGTTCATTTCGAATGAGAAGCGCGAAGAGATGAAGACGCTAATTGATGACTTTTTAAAAGATCGTCAACAGAACGACGTCTCGACCGATCAACTGCTCAACTCGATTTTCCTGACGGTAGCGATGCGGAACAAAGATGCCCGCAGTTTCAGCAATGATGAGCTGCTGGCCGTCCGAGCGGCCCTTGCGCGACCTTTGAGTGGCGGGGCCGCGTGAGGGCCAAAGCTGACCAGAAGCTCGCGGACTTCATCACGATCCTACGTGATGCCGACTTCGATGCGAGCTGGGAGAATGTGCTCGACGCGCTCTGGCTCGCGAGCCTCGGTCGCAATCTTGACCTTGGCAGCGCGTCTCGATCAGTCAGTCCTGGGCACGACACCCTACGTGATGACCCCGGTATCCATCGCGGACTATCCTCCTTCGGCAGCGAGAAGGCCGACGACCGCAAGAACCGCGATCATAATCCGCAGCGGAAGCAGCCTTCAGACGACCAGACAGAAAGCAGCGACGGTGCACAAGCTCACGCCGGCCTCTACGCCCGTGGCGACGTCGCGTCGGGAGATCGCACCGTAACTGCATCTCCGATTCTGTTGCCTGCCGCGCGAACACTCCCCGACCGGCTTGCTGTGGCGCGTGCGTTGAAGCCATTTCGACAACGTCGGCCGTCGAAGGTTGTCCTCGAATTGGATGAAGAGCGCACGGCGGAACTCACTGCTGAGCTGCGGCTAGTACTCGGCGACGGGCTCTTTACGGTGCTGTGTCCTCGACAGGAGCGTTGGTACGAAGCCCACATTGTATTGGAGGACGAGCCGGCGGTCGAAGTCTGGGGCGCGCCCCTGCGCGAGTTCGCCGATCTGCTGCGCCAGACCGGGGCCTTCCGACTCGTGCGCGTTTGGCGTCTTCGATTGGACCATGCCAAGCCTCGCGATCCACGAAAGGCGAGGCTCGAGACTCCCGCCGGTGCTCTGATTTCGCCACGGGTTCTCACTGGCGATGAGCGCCGCCTTGTATTTTTTGCAAGTCACGGCGACTCCTTGCACTGGGTCGACGGAATCTACGCCAGTCTCCTGAAGTCCTGGTCGGCTGGGAGCCTCGTGTTGCTGCATCTGCTGCCCCGGCATCGCTGGACCTACACGCTGCTGGGCGAGCCACAGGCGCTCGCGCGCGCAAGCCGTCCTGGCAGTCCGTCAGAGGCGTTGGACATGGAGACATTCTGGTGGCGGGGCAGTCCGGATCCTTCGCAGCCGCGGGTGCTTCGTCTGCCCGTGGTGCCGATCGTACCCCAGGCCCTTGGTGCATGGTCGCGAATGCAGATGGGATTAGGCCAGGGCGGTGAAGCGTTCCTGATCGATCCGGCCGACGCTTTGTCAGATGCTGAAGTCGCCGAACTCCTGCCGGAAAGGATAGAACCCGCCCGCGCGCTCACCAATTTGCATGAACGATCCGTCGCGGCTTTCGACCTTGCCGTCATGCTTGCCAGCGCCCCCTTCACATTACCCGTCGCGCGGCTCGTTCAAGAAGTGACCCAGGAAGGGCGAACGGATTTTACGGTTTTGGCCGAGCTGATGCTCAGCGGCGTGGTCGTTGCCCGCGGCAGCGAGGATGCTAATGACAAAACCAGCGAGACCACGTACTTCGAAATCAACCGTGCGGTGCGCCCGCATCTTCTTCGCTCACTCCGCAGAGTCGATGCTGCCACGTTAGCCAACGCGCTCGATCAGCGCCTTTCGGCATATCTGAGCACTATCGCAGGCCGCAACATTCAATTCTCCGCCCTCCTAGCCGACGAGCAAGGCAGCATCAAGCTGCCGGCCTGGGCTCGCGCATTCGCGCACCTGACCACCGCCCTACGGGGCGGTCGCGAGCCGATTCCCGATTGGAGCCTGCAGGAAGCTGTTGAGGCGCTCGAAGTATTGAGCAGGCCCTTGCTGGGCCAGATCGCACGCCTCGCCGCTACGGAGATTACGCTCACCAGCAACGATGTGCGGCCAGACCTGTGGCCTTTCGTCAAGGATCCTCGCTTCGTTGCGGAGACCCCCACCGGGCTCAAGTTTCGACCAGAAATCGCAGCCTATCTCGCCGATCGCTTGAAAGAGATGGCCTTCCTCGGATTGCGCCTCCTCTGGGTGGATGACTATCCCGCCGGGAACGCCAGCCCGGCTGCAATGCTCAAGCAGGGAGGTGCCGAGCCGATCCAGTACGCGCTGACCACGGAACAAGCGCTGCAACACCCCTTCCTTCGTCAGTTCGACGTGATCCTGAGTGATATGACGCGCAATGACAATCATGTAGCGGGCTACGACCTCTTGCGCGAGCTGCGAGCGATTGGGCTCACGACTCCGGTCATCATCTTCGCTGCCAGTGCGATGAACAACGCCACAGGCCGCGAACGAGCTGTTGCGGAAGGCGCGTTCGGTGGCACAAATCGCATCGATACGCTTCTTCAATTGATCGAGCAGGCAGCGCGAAGCGCGACGTTTCTTCGCAAGGCAACTGGAGAGCAAGCCGACGCCTCTACATCAGAGCTCCGCGATCCGCTCGACGACGACACGCAAGCGATCGAACATGCCGCACCGGAACAAACATCGATCGCGTTGCGCGACACCGCGATTCTCTGGGTTGATGATCGTCCAGCGAACAACATTACAGAGCGTGCATTTCTGGCGCGTAACGACGTTTTTGTGACTTTGGCACTCTCGACCGCGGACGCGTTGCAAACTCTTTCAGAGCACCGATTCGACGCGATTATCTCGGATCTCGGACGTCCGGAGGGGAACCGCGCCGGCTTCGACTTGCTAAAGCGTGTACGTCAGAGATTAAATCTGCCTTTCGCAATCTATGCAGGAGTACGCGACGCGCGGTTTGCCGACGAAGCCAAGCGGCTCGGAGCGACGATTTCAACCAACCGTTTCGATCGCATAACCGAAGCGCTGAGCGACGCGCTCGGTTCTGGCGTATCGCACGGAATGTTGTCCGAAGCGCAGTCAACGCGGCTTCGCGAACTCTTGATGCTCTACAAGACTGAAACCTGGCCCAGTCAAGGCGAACTGTTGGGCACTGCACACGAGTGGAAATCGGTCTGGCAGACCATGGAATCGGACGATCGCATCGCGACGCTTGCGGTGGCAGTCGTCGATGCAATCGCGAACACCGGCTATTGCCAGCTCTTCACTGTGAAGAACAATCTGATCATCTTGGCCGCGAGTCGTGTCACGGCGCCCAAGGTGGAGTACAGCGAAGCCTCCTGGGACGGCGCGATCGGGCGGGCAGTACGTACGGGCACGGTGGTCCACCTTCCTGACGTCACTGAGGATGCCGAATACATCTCGGCAGAGCCATCGACACGGTCGGAACTCGTAATCCCGATCGTCGGGAGCAATGCCGCGACGATCGGCGTGCTCAACATCGAGTCGGCACGCCTTTCGGCATTTTCTGGCCATCAATCACAATGGCTCACGGCATTCGCGGCGACCTTGATCGACTATCTGTCGGAAGGGGCTTCTAGCCGCCCAAGCAAGCCCACACGGTCGGCGAGGCCGACACAGCGACTGCCAACCGATAGCGAACTCAGTAAGGGCCGCGCCGAGATCGCTCGTTTGGTGGCGGGGGGGTACGATCTCGATACGCTATTCGACCGAATGATGACTGCAATAAAGCGCTTTGTCGAGTTCGACGAAGCAAGTGCAAGCATAGTTTCGTCAGACCAAAAATATTCGCGTGCGATCTGTGCATTTGGCACGCCCACGCATCACACCGCGCGCTGGCTACGAATGCCAGCTGACGTTATCAGCTGGATGGAGGAGCCGCACCCTTGGGTAACGGATTTCGGAGACGTTCCCAGCGCGATATTGGACTTGCTTGATGCACCGGATGCGAGAGCTGCGATCGTTTCCGAATACCGCTCGGTGATTGCGCAGCCAGTGCGCCGGGAGGGAGAGATCAGGGGATGGATCTGCCTGCTATCGAAAGATCGAGGAACCTACAACGGCGAGACCTTGAGCATACTGCGGCTGCTCGGAAGCGATGAGGCATTCGCAGCGCTGTTCAATGCGGCGGAGCGCGCGGAGAACCTGTTCGTTGCCAGCTTGTCGAAAAAGATGGAGACAAGCAATCCAACAGATATCGCTCAGGCCGCAGTTACCGACATTGGAAGCTTCTATTCTTATGAGATCATCTCAATTTTTGAAGTAAATAAATCGCTCAAGATATTCCGAGCTCTTGCCGAAGCCACTATATACGGCGCGACCGGGGTTGGACCCGGCTACACCCAACCGCTCGATAGGGGTCTGCTGGGCTTGACTTATCGGCGCAGCGCGCCGGTCATTCTCAACGACGTTGATGATGACAGTGATGACGCCAGGCACTATTTGCGGACCACACCTGAAGTTGGGTCGGCTCTATGCATTCCAATTCGGCAATTCGGACAAATTGTTTGGATTCTGAGTGTGGAAGACCGACGGCGCGATGCTTTCACCGCCATCGATGTCGCGACATTGCAGCGCATCATCCGACAAATGGAGATTGCACTCGAGCGCAGGCAGAGGATCTTGGACAAACCGGAGCGCCGGGAGTACTGGATCAGCGGCCGCGTACAAGGCGTCGGATTTCGCGCTTTCGTCCAGCAGCAATATGCAGCACTGGGACTCGAGGGTATGGTTGAAAGCCTGCGCGACGGCCGTGTCCGTGCACTAGCTACCGGGCCTGTCACACAGCTCGATCGGTTGGAGTCTCAGTTGCGTTTAGGGCCTCCCGCCTCGAAGGTCGACGAGGTGCTTTTTCATCGTCTCGATATTGTAGAAGCTCCTGAATCCGAACGTCCGACAACGGCACCGCCGCCGCGTCCGGCTTCTGCGGGCGGCAACCGGCGAGCCGTGATCGCAATCGGAGTCGATCGAGTTGCGAACTTACCCCCTCTTAGGGCCGCAGTCTCAGGCGCGCACCGATTCGCTCAATGGTCGCTCCAGAACCAGGGGATGCCTTCCGAGCAAGTGTGGCTGTTCACCGACGAGAATGGATCCGTTAGCGTCAGCGAAATCCGCAAGGCCATTACAACCTGCGTCTTCCGCGGCGATCTCGACCAGATCATAGTGTACTTCTCGGGTCACGGCATCAAGATGGCACAGGAAGACCTGTGGCTGCTCTCCGACGCAGAGCGGGACCTCAATGAGGCCATCAGTGTCGAGCAAAACGTGCGGCTGGCACACGACTCGAACATCCCACATGTCGTTTTTATTTCGGACACGTCGCGCACGATCGCAGCGTCGGCCGGAGCCCCGGGGCGCCCGATGGGTTCTCTCGTCTTCCCGAACGTCTCGCGGGATACAGGCACAGGCATCAGGAGCAAGGTGGATTGCTTCTTCGCCGCCAGCGTGGCACAGCCAGCATACGAGATTGAAGGCGAGTCAGTGTTCACAAGCGCTCTGCTGTCAGCATTGTCTGGAAGTGTGCCGTCGGTGCTTACAGAGAATGAAGGCCGCAAAGTTGTCACTAGCCGGTCGCTCTCCCGCTTTCTCGAGCAAGCTGTCTCGAAAAGGTTAGCGCAGCTCGCCGTCCCACAGCATCAGGCACCTGATACGATCATTGAGTCGCGCGACGACTCCTGGCTCGCCGTATTTTAGAGCTAGCAAAAAAATTTAGGCCACGAAAACCGTCGGACTCGCAGCCTCGAGCGGCTCTGGCCTGGAAGTGAAGGACGGAAGGATCACCGCAAACAGTGCACTTAATCGGCTTAACGCCCGAGGTGACTTCGAATCCTCCATTTGGGATCAGTCGTCGGGCGACGTGTTTTCGCCCGCGGAGGCTTAATCTGCGCTGCAGGGAGAAATCCTATGGATTCCGTTCGCCAGCGACCAAACCGACTTCGATCCAGCAAAGTGTCTGCGCGGCGGCAAGTACCGAAGGGGGCGGAGACTACCTTCGCGGACTACCGCCAAGCTTTGGATGCGCTCGCCCGGATGAAGCCGACCGCTTATTGGAGGCGTCCCAATTCTGCTGGCAACTGGGGCATCGTGAGCGCAGCTGGCTTTCGGCCTCGATCAGCACAGGAACTTGGGCTCGCTGCCGCCGAAGGTGCCGGGCAATGAGCTGCAGTCACGCTGAAGTGCGGCTTCAGTAACGAGCGATCCCTCCCTTCATGGTGGAGCTGCTCGAATGCTTCGGCTCGGAGATGCGGTGTGGCGGAGCCAATAGGCTCTTCTTCGAAGGGCTGCAATCAGACGGCTTGAAAAGCACTTTGGCGTTCGTCGCTCGCTGCGCCACGTCGAGCCGTGGCTAAACGTCTACGTCGTGATCGGAGACAATGGTCGGCTGGTGACAGCCGCCCGTCGTACTCGACGCTTCAATCGACCTTAGACGACGAAACGAATCGGAGCCCCTATCCATGCACTTGAACAATATAAGTCTCTCGATCGTTACTCTTCGACAATCGCCGCCGCTACATCTGCCGAATAGAGTATCTATGTAGGCGAGGGCTGTTGGGCCGAAAGCAAGTCCTAGCTGGGCTGCCGCACCCCAGGGTGGCAAACGTTGAGCGGATCTCCTACTTCCTCGGACGACAGAGCCGAGAGTCCCTATCGGCCAAAACAAGCGCCAGCACGTTGGACGCCACTCTAAGAAAGCTTCGAGCTCAGGTCCAGGAACTCTCAGCTTAACGCGCTCTGCGTATTACCTAAGCGAATGCAATATATTCGGTCCTGATTTTTCAGAGTGGTACGGAGTGTAGCTAGCGATCATTCCACAGCGTTGCGAGTCTACGGCGTGTCACCCTTTGAAAGCACAAGCTATGGTTAGTTACTACGGCAGCCCTGGAACTCGATTCCGTGCATGTTCAATCGCCTTCACCGGGCGACGAGCCACATCAAAGGTATCGACGAAATGAACACTGTCAGCTGGCGCAGCTTTGACCGTCTCGCTCAGAGCTCCGGTTGATACCGAGGTCTCGTCGAGCCTCCAGAACGGGTGCACCATGACGAATGCCTCTGTCCCTCCCCCATAGCGCCGGATCAAGACTGGCAGATCCAAGGGGCCACAGGGCAGAACGCGTCGGTTGTCGGGGTCAAGGCGACGAACCTCCTCAGCAGCTTCCGCAGCCAGGCGTGGCCAATCCGTGAGTTCGGGATGGACTGCAAAGCGCCCGTCGAGCCCTGCCCTGAAACAAGGATCCAACATTCCGCGGAGGAAGCCGAGACCTAGTCGCCAGTCGAGAAGTCCATGGTAAGCCCGATTGTTGTATCGTTGAAGGCAGCGATAACATGATCTAGCGCAAGTCTCGAGATGCTCTTCCTCGAAGAACGCCTTGACCAGCATATCGCTGGGATCATTTACCAATGAATCAAGCAACCGAGTAACCATGGGGCGACTTCCGTCGTCGAGAGCGGCAAGGCGTCTTGAGAAACCGGCGCCATTCACGAGAAAGTCGGCGATCTGCAGCATCGGAAGTCCGTTCCTCAGTCGCGGCTCGAGAGCCTCAAACTCCTCGGGTCCGATGTCCATTTCAAGCGCAGCGCGCTGGACGATCAGTTGCGTCGCCGAGATGGCTGCTGCTCGCACGCTGATCGCATGTGGCTCGCGACTGCCCACACGATCGAACGAAAGCCCGCGTGGCACCGACCGCATGAGCAGGTAGAGTGAATCAGTCCTTTTTCGGGACATCAAGCGAACCGTTTCCGGGTCCGCCGGTAAGGCGTTGGTATCCGTCGCCCGCTCCCAACGTTTCGGATCGCTTGCCACCTCTGCGAGGATTGCTTGGTCGGTCAGCCTGTTCATCCAAATGGCCGGGCTTTCCTGGACCTTGAACCCCTTCTGCGAAACTCCAACGACGGGGAATCCTACGGGCTCGCCGCTGTCTCCGATTGGACCCCGGTTACGGCGAATGACAGCCGCTTCGGCGCCAGTACCGAACGCCATGTTGGATTCTTGGACTGGTGTGGACTCCAGGTCTTCGATTTCGCTTGAGGTCTCACGTCGAAACGCAAGACCTCGTTCCTCATCTTGATCAACCGGGGTTGGCTCGAAGGAGGTCCTGAACGCCGCTGGGACGTGGTACAGTTCAAAAGCGGATGGAATAATGATCTCCTTGCAGTCTCCGCAGGGTTGAGGCTCGAAGACTCGGGAGGGCGAGGTATTGGTCGCACCACAACGCGAGCAGATACCGATATGGACGGTGTCTTCCCACCACACAGCACTACTCCCAGACAGCAAGCGCGCTCGATTTTGCTTATCGACATGAATGCGGCCAAGCGGAGCAGTAAACCCGATGGACGTGTGTTTACGCTTGTCGCGAACGAGGGAGCGTCCCGGGGCGAACTCATAGATCGCCAAATCCATTTCGCGATCGATGGTGTCCCAGTCCGGCTCGCCCAGCTCGTTCGAATCCACTCCGACATACAGGTCTCGCACGCGAGTTGGCATGCCATACATTGGTAGGAGCCCTTGTTCCGCCAAGAAACTGGCGAGGCCACCGGGGTGGTTCTGGCCCACTTCGGATCGGCTCCGGATCTCCTCCATCATCTTCTCGATCGTGGCTTCTCCGAGAAGAATGGATTCTCGGCCGGGGAGACCAAGCCCAAGAACGCGCGCACAGCTCGTGCGCACCTCTTCCGTGGTGCGCAGAGCTTCGGCGAGCGCACGGAACCAATCAGCATCAACATCATAGAACGTGGCGGCGGGCAGGAATTCTCCATGAATGTCGGGTTTGGCGTCATCCCCTGGCCAGTTCGTCCCCGCCGCCTCGCGCAACGTAGTGAAGGCGGCAGTGAGCCATACCTTTCGCAAGAGGCGAAGCGGAATGGCGAGATGGTCCATCGTCAGAAATGGCGGAGGTGGCGGATCTCCCGTGATGGCTTCGGGATGTGCGAAGTAGTGAAGGTCGTGGCTACGACTCCGACAGAGCGTGGCCGCGAGTGAGAAGGCCTGCCCACGACGACCGGCGCGGCCAACGCGCTGCTGATAATTGAAGCGTTGTGGTGGCATGTTGGCCTGGTAAACCGCCTGCAATGCGCCAATATCGATGCCGACCTCCATCGTCGTCGTGACCGACAACATGTCGATCTCCTTGGCTTTACGTTCCAACGAGGCATCGTAGTTTCCCGCATCATCCACGAAAATCCCCCGGAACCGACGGAGGCGTTCGGCGGGCGATCGAGTTTGGCCCGTCAGTTCCTCGCATCGTAGGCGGAACGCGCCAAGTCCTTCCGCAGTGCTCCGTTCCACGCGCTTCGCAAGCACATTGCGCTTGCGCAGTTCGCTGACCGGGCCTGTTGGCTTGACGGGAAGCGGCTCTTGGCACCGGGTGCAGACGCCCGTGCCGCGGTGCAAATGCGCCCGAGAGCAGTTCGTGCATTCGTAAAATTGATGATCGGGCGCCACGAGCCGCACGTAGAGCCGCTCGGGCTCGATGAAACCATTCTTATGTCCAAGAGCTTCGAATTTTGCCAACACCGCCTCGAGCTCCGGCACTCGATCGCCTCCCGCGCTTGCCGCCGCAAACTCCGAGACGCGGACGCTTCTGATGGCGTGGGCGTCCGGCCAATCCTTCTTCCGATCGTTGCGTTCGACCCATTTGTTGCCGAGAACACGATAAGCGTCGGCGAACACTCTCAGATATGCGTCGAAATAGTCGGTCCGTTCCTCCTGTTTCAGAAACAGGCTTGGGTACCCTAATCCAGTCTCCTCAAGGGCGAAATACGTCTTGGAAAAAAGCACATCGTCGACGAGTGGCCTTTGCTCTCTGGCGACCGATAGCCTTGCCTCAACAAGCGCGAGGCTATCGCCCTGACTGATCCAATCGACACGATTTCCTTTCTCGACGAAAAGATTCTGCCATTCGAATTGCGCCGAGAGCTGTCCTTGGCTCGGAATCTTTCCGATTCCTACCTCGTCAGTTGGGTGCATTCCAATGCGCACCATCTTCGACAACAAGGGTCCGGCTTCTCGTGTCGGCGGCGCGTCCGCAGTGGGAACCCGTTCGACCACAGAGACGAGAGGGATGCGATCCACGTCACCGCGCCGCTTCAGCTGAGCAAGCTTGAGACCGAGTCGCACAAATTCGATGTCGTCGTCTCGCGCAGACGCTTCGGCTCGCCTCGATCTGAGATCAGCCTCCGATTCAATGGGCGCTGACGCAACCTCGCGCAACGCCTCAAGCAGCATCTGACGACGGCTATCCTGATGATGCCGTCGTTCGATGTCGAGTGCTGCCCGGGACGCATCTTGTCTACTGTCAGAGAAGACCACTGCCTTGGCCTCGTCTCCGCCGGCGTGAAGTAACTCGAATACTTCGGTCGCGACGAGTTGAGAGCTTTTCGCGAAACCAGCTCGAAAGTTTCGAATGGGTGATTGTCTAAATCTCAAGCTGCGACCCGAATAGTCGGCGCCACAGGCCGGACAGCAATTGGGCCCTGCGGAGCCGGGGCGGCGCAATTCGCGCCCCCCATTTTTTCGTGGCACCTTGAATATTCGGCCCCCAATCCGGTCGACTCCCGGCGCACCGGCGTCACTAACTAGACCGTTACGCGTGTCCAGCACCGCTTCCGGCCAGGCCTCATCGGGGTTGTCTCCACGCTTCGCGAGACGTCGTGATGGCCAGAAGATCGCGAAGTCCTCGTAGCTCAGGTCCTCATAGTTACCTTCCACACCGCCTTCAGGAAGAGACTCCAGGTCAGGCGACGCCGGCAGAAGTTCGACCTGGATACCAAGATTTGCTGGATGCTCCCCACGCCGGCCGCCTATGAATTCTTCGCCGCAAGCTTCGCAGTACACGAGCTCGAATACCCTGCGCACGTGGTCACCTTCGCGTGCATAGGTGGTCCCACGTTCGACAGTCACACCATCGAACTCGATGTCGCCGCTCGGCTGACTGACAGGTGTGGCGAACAGACCTTCCACCGAACGAATGAATACATGTTGGCGGAAACTGGTCACACCGTCCCGCGTCTTCGTGGAATAGAGAGCTTCCAATCGCTCCCCGAGACCACGCAGTAAGGTCAACCCACGCAACGCATCCAAGGCCTCGTCGGATCGGGAACCAAAAATTCGTAGCGCTAATACGTCGATAGCCGTGGCCCGCAACTCTGTGCCATCACCGTATCGACACCCAGCTGCCAAAGTAGCGGCGGCGGCTTCCACGCCACGTTTGGCGGCCTGAGCCGAATCGCTATGCGGCTCTGCCGGCAAAAGAACCTTCACACATTCATGAACGGCCCGGTCCAGTTCTTCGCTTCGCGCGAGGCGGCCCGCATAGCCCCCGGTGGAAGATACCACCTGCACCAATGTCCGAAACGGAACGCCGTCCAGGGGAAGCGCGGTGTCTATGCTGTCGATTTCCGGCTCACCGGATACCACGCATTCCAACCAAGCATTCTTCGAGGCAGCGCCTTCCGAGCCGGGCTCGGCATATGTGCCCAGAGGACCAAAGAAATCATAGAGATATTTGAGACTTCGTTCCCGGCCTTCTCCTTCGAGCGGTAACGAGGCGCTTGAGGCCAATATACGCAGCTTGTGGCGAGTCTCCGGACGATCCAAGCCGAGCCTGTTCAGCAAAACTCTGATGAGACCGGCCACCTCCGTCCCGGCAGAACCTCGGATTAGATGAAGTTCGTCGAGCACCAAGAAAAAATAAGCATTCTCCTCTCGCTCCAACCAGGAGCGCGTTTCATTGAAAATCCGCCGCTCGACATCTCGCGAGAGCATGGCGCCAAGCATCGATACGTTCGTTACGAGAACGTCGGGCGGCGTGCTCTGAATGTCCCATCGCGCCACGAGCTCCGCACCGTCCACCGACGGAAACAGGTAGCGAGTCGGATCGTCGTCAGGATGAGCAAGGTCGTGGCTCCGAGCTTTTCGTTGATCTTCCTCATATGTGCTCATCGCGTCAGCAACTCGCCTGACTCGCCGCGCGGCGCCATCCTGTTCTTTTTGCAAATGTGAACGACGAGGGTGCCTTAGATGGCCAGCTACGGGCGTCGCGCTGGTGTATCGCCCGAAAAAGATGCGGTTCCCGGAAAAGCGTCGATCCATAACTTCCTGCGCCTCGGGAGAGTCGAAGGTCCTTCGAAGACGCGTGAGTTGATCCTCGACAAGCGCGTTCATCGGATAAAGAATTAGTGCGCGAAGTGCCTTGGGTCGATTCGGATGCTCATCCTCCCGATGCAACTGGAATTCCGTCGGTGTATTCTTCCACCACGACCCCGCAAGAAACCCGCTGCGCGGAGCAGGCCAACGAACAGCCTCGTCCGCGATTGTAGCCAGGATCGGTAGCATGAACGATTCGGTCTTCCCGGATCCCGTGCCAGAGGTCACAATCCCCGGGGCGCCTCGCCTGGCCCCACGAGCAAGCATGTCTACCTGGTGTTGATAGGGCTTGAATTTGTGACGTCTCAAAAGCTCACTATCTCCCGCCTCGCCGGGAAAAAGGCCGGAAACTGCGAGTTCGGCGAAGGCGCGGCGCCCTTCTCGAGAGAGACAATCAAGCGGATTTCCCTCGGTCATGTCGATGAAATCGGCGAGCGCATGCTGCGCAGCCTTGTACCGTGGCACAGGCTCCAAAAAAGGCTGAGTAGCAAGCGTTCCCGGCGATCGGAGGAGCTCCTGCCGTTTGCGGGTCAGGGCCGATCTTCGCATGCGGAACGCGGTGTCAAGATAGGAGATGTAGAGCTCGCGGATTCGTTCAAAGCCGCCAAGAGGATCCAGCATCTCGTTTACTCCCCAGGGTTATTGTTCATTGTCGAGCAGTTCGCGCAACCATTCTGTACCTTTGCGAAGGCACGCGGCGACCTGCACATCCCCTTGTCCCGGGTCGGCGCAGGCAACAGCCCAAGCCTTCGCGTCAACGTCGGTCCCGAGAGCTAGAGCCGCGCGATAGATCAATCCTAGTCGTTGAAGACCAACTTCGTTCAAGTCGTGCTCGAATTCCGTCAGTGTCGCAAGGAGATCATCTCGCGTCGGCACGGGCACCGACGTCGCATTGAAACACGCGTACGCAGGCGCGCGCTTGGATACATAAGAGAGTAGCTGGGGCGTTAGACCAGCATGGGGTGTCGGTGAGACGGCGACTACCCATTTGTCCATGCCCCGCCAAACTCGGCTTGAATCCAGGAATGATTTGCCGATCGACGCGAAGACGAGAAGGTTGGGAGGTCGATGAGGACCTCTCAGCAGGTCCAGCATCGTCGGCCCCCACAAATCGAGCGGCGTACGCTGCAGCCCTTCCAACAGAACGATTCGAAAACGACTTGAATCAAATTGCGCAGCTGCCCATGCGCGGCCGAAGGCTGTGGGTCGAGAGGCGATTGAGTGTTGCCACAGGTCATCGACGCTTAGAATTGCGGGGTCAAGAGTCTGGCGCACGACGTCGCCCCCACAAATCGCTTCCGCATAGCAGTTGACCAAGCGGGCCGCTCGATCTTCAGGCAGGACCACCAACTCGCCCGAGCGGGCTGCGACATCAATCAACCTTAGTTCTGTCAAATCGTAACCGTAGCGCACCGCATTGCTTTGCAAAATCTGACCGAACTCCGGCCATTCATGGAAAGGTCGTTCTGCGAAGTCGGGCTTCGTCCAGGGCGCACCCGGCACGGCCAGGATTCCGAACTCGTGCGCCTGTTCTCTCAACCGTGCTCCAAGCTTGGACGCTAGCACCCGGATGGTTTGATGCGCGCCAATTGGTGCGTCAGAGAGCTGAAACAAAAGGGACGACAGCTCGTCCTTGACTGTCTGCTTCGCCTGTTCCGCATCGGTTCTTGCTTGCTGAGCCTCCATCCTCTCGCGGCTGGCATTCGCCGAGAGTTCCGACACTTCGGAAACCAGGCGATCTCGGTCAACGATCAGCGGCTCCATTTCCCGCTCGACCTCTTGCCGTATCTGCTGTTGGAGCTCTCGTCTCAAATTTAGTTCGATTTCTTCCCGCCGGGAAACAAGCTGCAGTTCGATCGGGCGCAACGCACAGAGGAGGTCAACCAGTTCCTCTAGCACAGCCAAGTTGTGAACGAGCTCGGGCACGAACGACTTCAGGCGCTCGCGAAACGAACTCAATTCAGCGCCGTCAGCGGGAAGAACTTCGGCTCGGGAAAGATAGGTTACTAGCTGAGAGATTTGAGCGCGGGTCAACGAACCATCGACTGGCTGAACTGCTTTACGCAATCGCTTGAGTACAGCGTCCAGAAAATCAGAATCTCGGCACCAGTTGAAAACACCAGCGGGTGGTCCGACGGTAACCCCCGGGACAGCTATCCAGCGGCCTCCAATCCGATCGCCTCCGAAAAGGCGCGCCTCGAAAACGTAAGCCTCAAGAGCCTCAAGGCGATCGATAGCGGCCACCCAACGACCTAACGTGGGATGCTGCTCCATCTTGAGGACAACACAGACGTCCCCTTTGAGGGCCGCCACGATAGCGTCCGTAGCCGGCAACATGGACTCCAGTCCGCGTTCCACCAGCGTGCGACGAGCATCTTCCGGTGAACCAGACCGAAGGTCCAAAACTTCCAGGGCGGCCCGCGGGTTTGTTAGTATGTATTGATCGGGCCCGGTATCAGTCCGCGGATTCGGCTCGACCTCAAATGTCAGAGGATCTCCCTCCCGGAAACCACTTAGACGGCGCGCGAACACCTTACCTTCGGTTGGGAGCGCCGCCTTCCAGTTGGAATAAACGTGCCAACAGCCGTCCTTCGCTTGCGCTACTGGTTCGATTCGCGTGTAGGGTTTAGGATCGTAGGCAGGGTGCCCCAGATAGACTTGCATTCGTATCCGCTCTAGTTCCGTGCTTGATACCACGATGGGCGTCGACCTAGTCGGCGCTGCTCGACTACGTGCTCAAAAAAGGGCTTTCGTCTGCGTTCGCCAAATATCCCAATCGCCGATCCCAATATTCGTGCGACCCAGAGCGCCGCTTCGGCGTCCGACGGATAGAGATAAGTCCAACTACCATCCGGGCGTAACGCTGGACCAGATGCTCGCAAACAACGGATTGCAAGCGCCCGAGCAATAGCCGTTGGCAGATGACCACTACGAGATCGACGGACGAAGCGGTCGGAAACCAATTCGAACAGCGGATCGCGACGTCTGCGATGCGCCTCAAGAATGGCCACCGTGCGTGACGAGGTCAAAAACGTGTCTTCGTTTGCGGTGACCCTATAGATGTCCCGGTCATCGCCGCGATCTCTAACGAGGCGCTCGAGTCGAACGGCTCCTTCCTGAGGACCAACTTTGTCGGCCGGCAAAAACAGACCAACGTCGAATTTCCAGATTCCTCCAAGAACCCGACCTTTGGCCGATCTAGGTTCAGGGGGCCAACAATTGGGGGCAGGCCGAACGCGCGGGCGTTGGTATTGCTGAACACCCCAGCCGAGATCGGCTGAGAGGGATTCGACATCCCCTCGGACAATGAGCATGGGCGGAGCCCACACCGACAGGCCAGCGCGCACGATCACATCGGTGCTTCCGGCGACAGCAGCTTCGTTCAGACGGCGGCGCGCGGCCGCTCCAACCGCCCCTCGCACGATAGCCAGATTCGTGGCGACCGCTTCCAAATAGGGCTTGCGCAGCCGCCACTTCCGCGCGCGCCAAGACTTCGAGACCAATGGCTCCAACCACTCGGCTTCGGCCAGACTCCGCAGAAAATCCCACACGAAATGCGGGTTTGGCAACACGGGTTGCAGTATTTCGACGAGCTCATTCTCAGCCCAGCCGCTCTTGGGGCTCGCATAAACGGCCTCAAGAATGTCCCACAATATGGACTCGACCGGCTCTGTTTTGAGTAATCCGGTTGAGAGCGTCCTTGCATGCGCTCGGTTCGCGCTGAGCAAATCGCGCTCCGATTCAAAAGTCGAATCTTCGACTGGAAAGTCCCAGCGTTCTGGAACCTCGTCTTCCAAACAAATTATCTTGTCCGTCTCGATTTTCGACTCAACGGCACGGACTTGCCATCGCCCTGCGACCGGTTCGTGAGCCACCAATTCCCAAGTCGGCCCTCGACCGGCGAGACTAAGTGATCCCTTTACCGTCCCAAGATTATCCAAAGTGAGCGTGCAGCCCTGAACCGCGTTGACGGTCGGGAGAATTGAGGGTCGCCCCAACCAAGTCGAGCGACCCGTCTTCACTCCGCCGCCAAATATCAGATCGATCAGGCGGATTCCAGTCGCTGGCGCAAGTCCAAGACGGCGTCGAAGCTCTGTCAAGGAAAGAGGCTCCAACTTTCCTGAAACGAGCCAACTACCCTCAAGCGGCCGCCAACTCGTATTTAGAGCCCATTTGATCGCTAAACTTTCGGTGCGCGCGAGCAGAACAACAACCGAATCCTCAGCAAATTCTCCCTCGTGCATCGACCAAACCGCACCTGGAGCTTCAGTGAGCATCAGTACTCCCTGGCGAAGTCCCTCGGTCAATTCAATCGGCAAGCTGGAAGGGCTGAGCTCCGCGAGCTGTTGGATCGAACCTCGCCAAGCAGGTTCGTCGCCGATCGAACCTCTGCTTCGAAAAAGCGCAACGGCCACTTCGTCTTGTTCATATCCCCCGAAGCGAACATCCAACCGCCAACGTTCTCGTCGAGCATCGGGATCTTCAGCAAGAAGGCGAGCGTCAATGCTTTGCACGAGCCGCCAGAATCTATGCCCTAAGAGCATGCGACGACGCGCGCGTATATTTGCGGCGAAGTCGGACAGCGCCGCCGCTACCGCACTCGGCATGAGATGGGAATGGTTCGGCCGCGCGAGCTCCTCGACCAGACGTTCGGGGTTGCGGCGAATGGCCGGTGAAAGCCTTCTTAGGATCTGCGTGAGCGAGCTCCGATCACCCCACGACGGAAACGCGATGCGGACCGCACAACCGATCAACGTTGCGTGGCCGGGATGGGGTAGAACGATCCGTCGGAATGGCTCTCCAGCAGCCCGCTTCCGGTCGCACCAATCAACCAGGGCTCTCCACAATTCGTTCACCCCGTCGACGGAATTGAATGGGCTATCCGTACCCAACAGTTCGCCTAGACGAATGCGAAAGTTCTTGGTGCTTCCAGCGCCGGCTTCAGTTGCTGAAACCAAACAGGTGAGCACGAGATAACGAAAATAAGTCGGGTTCTCGGCGTCCCTCAGGGGAGGCCTAAATTCTCCCGACAACCAGGCTTCAATATTCGACGGGTTGAAATGGGCGATGAAGGCTTGCTGGGCCTCAAGATCCCCAATCCCTTCAATTCCCGAGGCGATAGCGAGCTCCGCAGGGGTGGCGTCGAGAAAGAAAAGAGGGGCTCCGCCGGCCGCTCCGTCGGATCTCAAATAGTGAACGACGAGACGGCGTTCCCATTCCGAAGGAGACAACGCTCCGCTTGGCAATGTGTAGTGTCCCCCGCTCCCAACGAGGCGCTCTTGGGGCGCCCTCGGCGTTATGGCTTTTGCTAGTTGTGGATTAGCAATCCTGCTACGTGTATCGCAACAGAAATGGAGCGTTAAAGTATACTAAAGTTCGTCTCCGTATCCTTACGGGAGACTACTCGCTCACGCCTCGATAATTCCATTTCGCACGACCCGGTCAGAGCGAATGCAGCTCACTCTCTGGTTTCGGGCAAAGTATCGGATGAGTTTTTCGGTCGAATCAGGCGTGGAAAATGGGCGCAACAGCAAGACCCCTCAGCCGAATCATGACAACTGCGGCCCAAGTTCATGTAACAGACCCTGCCAACTTGCTTCAGCGCCCTGGTATCCTTCTAATCGGCGAAAGGCTCTGGCAAGATCGGTTGTTCCAAGCAGAAGGCTTCGTAAAGTTGGATTACCAATGGGGATGGAGTGCTCTAGACATGTTTGTCGGCAGTAGGTCGGGGCGCTGGCATGGGTGCGCTTGACGAACTTGCCCCGACGGTGGGGCTTCCCGATATTAGTTCGCTACAGGAACTTGAGTTGAGAGGGCGACCGCGACCGGCTCCCGACGGCCGAACGCTGCCGGTCAAAAAGAACAACGCCGAAAAATTGACCGTAACTGGGCTGTTCGCTGGCATCGGCGGACTTGAGCAGGGCTTCCGCCAAGCGGGCCATGTCAGCCGCATGCTCTGCGAGCTTGACCCACTCGCTCGAGGTGTCTTGAAACGTCACTTTCCTGATGCCGAAATTACGAATGACATAGCCAATCTAAAGTCATTGCCCCGCTCGGATGTGGTGACAGCGGGCTTTCCTTGCCAAGACCTGAGCCAGGTTGGAAGGCGAAAGGGAATTTCCGGGCCGAATTCGGGACTTATTGGATATCTATTCGAGCTTTTGCGGGGGGCGACCGAGCATCCCCGTTGGCTCGTCATCGAGAACGTCCCGTTCATGCTTAACCTTGATCGCGGACACGCCATTCGAACCATAACTAGCGCGCTCGAAGACTTGGACTATTCCTGGGCGTATCGGACCATCGATGCTCGCTCCTTCGGACTTCCGCAGCGCCGCCGTCGCGTCATTCTCCTCGCCTCGAGGACGTGTGATCCGCGGCCAGTACTGTTGGGCGTTGATGCCGGGCATCCGAAATCAGCAAAGCGCGGCTCGCACGGCTGCGGTTTCTATTGGACCGAAGGCAACACGGGTATTGGCTGGGCTGTGGATTCGGTACCTCCTCTCAAAGGGGGTTCCGCATTACACATTCCTTCGCCCCCAGCAATCTGGTTTCCACGTCGCCGCTTTATAGGCATTCCGGCCATAGAAGATGCGGAGAGGCTCCAGGGCTTTGGAGCTGGGTGGACCCGGACCGAAGCGGATCCTCGTACTGAACGTCAGCGTTGGCGCATGGTCGGCAATGCTGTAAGTGTGCCAATGGCTAAATGGATCGCAGAACGCCTCTGCGCCCCGGTCGAAAGATTCGATGAGAAGGTCGCTGAACCCCTTCCTTCCGATCGTGGCTGGCCGAACGCGGCGTGGGGACATGGTGGAAAGAGCGCGCGATCCGACGTGTCGGAGTGGCCTACCGTCCGCTCTCTATCGCATTTAATCCCCTTCTTGGAACACCCAATTGCGCCTTTGTCCAAGAAGGCTACCGCCGGATTTCACTCGCGATTGGTCGAAAGCAGTCTTCGATATGAGGAAGCGTTCGAACGCGATCTCAGAAATCATTTGAAAAATGTCGCGAAATATTGAGCGGCGCGATCAGGTCTCCCCCATCACGACCAACCGGATGAAGAGGACGGCGCAGAGAGACAATGCTGGTGAACGCAAGCTTCGGTCCGAGTTGCACCGTCGTGGTCTTCGCTTCCGCCTCCATCGTCGGATTTTGGTAGGCAGTCGCCGAACGGTGGACATTGCTTTTCCAGCTTCAAAGACCGCAGTATTCATCGATGGTTGTTTTTGGCACGGATGTCCCGAACACGGGACTTGGCCCAAAAACAATCGCGAGTGGTGGCGCGCAAAAATCCAAGGGAATATTGCACGCGATCGCGATACCGATCGTCGGCTCGTCGACGCCGGCTGGACTGTCGTGAGGGTTTGGGCCCACGAAGCGGTCGAAACAGCCGCGAGGAGGATCGAAACGGCCGTCATGCGCCGTCTTCGTCAGAGAGCGAAAACGCGCCGTTGATCGCCCAAGGCCTTCCAGATCGTGCGGTGGGCTTCGAACCCCGTCCAGGTCACGTCTTTGGCACCAGCCGCAACGGTGTCGCAGCCGTGAACGTATTCGCGGATGATTTCGTGAACCGACTCGCGGGCAACGACGATGCAGCCAATCTGGTGACGCGAGAGTGAGACGCACCAACGACCCGCTTGCAAATCGAACGGCGTTGGCGGACCCGGCCTCGACAGCGGGTGGCGCACGACCGAAATCGGGACCTGCAGGCCCTGCCATTTTTCAACGGTGTCGACGCGAACGCCTGGGCGCTGCGCCTGTCGAAGCCGATCACTAATGGCGCCGCCGGCGAGAACGTGCGGATCGATGACGCCTATATCTGCCTCATCGAGCATTCGTTGGCCGACCCATTCGGCCTGACGGACGAGGATGCGATCGGCCAATTCCGCCATGACGGCCGCTGCGCCTTGATCGGCTTCTTGGTGCGCCGGCGCTTCGCCCGGAAGCGTAACGGCGACCAGACTGGCGCCGCCGGCGATCGCGTCGAGGGCGCCATCGACGCCAGCTCGGACCCCAGCTAGGCCGAAACGCAGCCGCCTCATTCTCGGATCGACGACCGAACGGAACGGCAGATCGGGATAGAACGACGCTTGGACCAATTTGGCAGTGTCGCGCAGCAAGCGTCGCGTAACCGGAAGACTGAAAACGGGCGTATTGGGAAAGCGATCTAAGACATAAGCCGGCGCCGACCAATGTATCTTGTGGTTGCTGGCCTCTAGGTTGCTCACGTCGGTGGAAACCACCGGTGCGAGCTGACCAGGATCACCCACCATCATGACGCGGCGAGCGAGATCGGCGATCGGCATGAACTTGGCTGCTTCTAGCTGATAACTCTCATCGACGATCATGAAGTCGAAGCATCCCGAACCGAGGCGATCGAGATAGGACGCCAGCAGATCGGCGTTCGCTACGACCACGCCCGGTCCAACGTTGAGACCCGCAGTCCAGCCGTTCGAGGCATTGATCCTGCCGGCCAGATTTGCCGGCAGAGTGCGGTGGGTCGCGTGAACAAGTTCGAGCCGAGGAAGCCGATATCCAAGCAGTCGATCGCCAAGGTCGTAGAGCTGGCTAACGCCAGGCGTGACCACTGCGACACGCATGCCGGGCGCTGCGACAGCCACCGCGCACGCACATTCGACGAGATAGGTTTTCCCGGCGCCAGGTGGTGACTTGACGATGGTTATCGGGTCGGTGTCGAAAAGCGCATGGTCCACCGCCGCATCGAGAACCCGATCGGCATTGTCGCGGAGGAGCTGAAGGTTGGCACTCATGGGCGTCTTACTCCCGCGGCAACGCGAATGGCAGATACGCCCCGCGACGGTCCCGGTGCAAGCGCAGGCGCGGCCGCAGCGAAAAAGGCCCAAGGCTGCCGGTCGCGCACATGCTTCATGGCGCGATAATTGACGAAGCCATAAGGTTGTTTGAGGATGTCGAAGCGGGCTCCGACGCTCAGCAGGCCAACTTGCCGCACGCCATCCTTGATCTCGACCGAAATTCTCGTGCCGCCGCCGGCGAGGGGCTGAAATGCTCGCACGATGCCGGTGACACTACTTCCTGCAATTCGCACTTTGTCGTCGGATCGGAGCCGGATCGTTCCCTGAACAGAATCGACCTCGATCGTACAGGGTTTGAAACGCGGTCTCCGTTGCCTCACCGCAGTGACCACACCTTGAACTGCGGCTCCAACGCGCCGAGCCTCTTCGCGCACGATCGGATCGGCTTCGAGAGCGGCGAATTCCGATTTCTCGGCTCCGGTTTCCATTTCCCCTAGCCATTGGGCCAGCATGTCGGGCCGCCGTGCCGGGAAATGACCGTTCTGCAACGCATTGGCCATCCGATCTTTCGAATCGCCCGCGAGCTGCTCAAGACCGGTCAGCGAAAGTCTGAGCGCGAGAAAGGCGCGCCGGGCCTCGACCAGTAGGTTCCATTCACGAAGGATGCCCCGTCGCAGGATGTCTTCGATCTCAGAAATCAGCCGCGTGCGTCGACGGCCAATCGCAGTCTTCAGGTCTTTCCGCAAACGATCGATCCGATCGTCCATCGGTTGATCGGGCGTGTTCACCAAGATGCCCGAGGCGGGGAGCCGAATTCGGTCCCGAGCTTCGACAAGCGGGTCGCGGACGGCCGGGTCGAACCAGGCCAACATAGCGCCAAGATGTCCCTCCTCGACCGGCGCGAGACCGGTGACGGCGTGTTGCTGCAAGAGTGCGCGGGCGTCGGCGACCACTTGCTGGCCGGGGAAGGCCGCCTCGTGCGCAATGTTCCTGCAAATGACCCCCATGCGTTGGATCGCCGTTGGTGCGTTTTGGTTTCGCCAGTAGCGATGACCCAGGATGTCGAGTGCTTCGATTGTCGCGGCATGAGGAACCCAAACTCGCAACTCTCCCTCCGCTGCGATTGCGCGGCTTGCGACCTGGTCCAAGAAGGTTGCGAAGGGAGCAAGGTCGACCACGTCACGGCCAATCGGGTTGACCCGCAAGATCAAGGTCGGCGTGGCGTTCAATGGCCCGAAAGCTAATGCCTGGATTTGCTCCTCGGTGACGATCTTGATCGTGGCAATGCCGATCGTCACGGTAGGATCGGAAGACATGCTGCTCGCCGTGCGGATCGGAACAGCCGTGTTCAGGCTGCGAGCAAGGATGCGGTTCAAGGTATCGGTGTAATCGCTCATGCTGCACGCCCCTGACCGTTACGACTGGCGATCGTGCGCAGTTGTTCGGCGATGATCCGCTCCTGTTCGTTCGCTGGTTGGACAGAACCCTGCATCAGACCAATGACGTGGTTGAGTTCGAGATCGCCAAGGATATTGCGGGCGGCATCACCCATGTCACCGGTGCGCCCGGCCACGCGCTGGCGACACCATTGCGCCATCACGCAGCTCGCAAGGCAACTGTCCTGAAAGTTCGGGATGAGATCGGCTGCGACCGTGTAGGGTTCGGCACCGACGCGCAGCCCGTCGATCCGCGCGCGATGACGCAGAAAGGCTGCAATGCCGATCTGAACCGCTTCGACGGCGCCGCCGAGGTCTTCGAGCCGAGGCGCATGCGGGCGAAGACCATTCGGCCTCGAGAACACCAGCATGCCCTTGGTCTCGACCGCAATCGACGGGTCGATGGCGTGGTATTCGTGACGAAGCGCCAAAATCTGTACGCCGAGCTGCAAACGAACGCGGGCGAGGTCCGAGGGAGCGACCTCGTTTTCGCGGACGATGAACGACTTCAAGTCGCCCGGCAGGTACAGGCCGGTTACCGGTGAACGCACCAGCAGATCCGGTGCGATGAAGAAATAGGGTCGCGGTCCTGGCCGTGTCGGAAGCAGCAACTGAGGCTGGATGATCAGGTCGGGCACCGCCCGGCCAGCCTTTGCATCTTGCATGATCGTGCGCGTGATCCTGAGCCGAGCGATGCGGGCATCGTCCTTGCCGCCGGGATAGCTGTCCATCAGATTGCGTACCGTCAGGGCATCCGGGTCGAGGTTCCAGGTCGTCGCAATGGCCTCGCGAAGCAAGCGCGCGTCACCGGCATAGGCGTTTTGCTCGAATTGGGTACCGCGACGCCGCGACGATTGGCGTTCGCCGAATTCACGATCGTAAGGCGCGCCGATGACGCGCTCGTAAAATTTCTTTTCCGATCCCTCCTGCATCACCATCGCCCCGAGCACTTCGCACTTGGGGTTGGATGCCAGCCTGATCAGCGCAGCGCTTCCCTTAACCGTCATCGCGTGCGCTCCGCCAATCCTTGTGCGATCCCGGCAGCGACACGAAGCCGGCCGGCGCGCCGAACAGAAGAGCGCGCTCGGGCAAGCGTTCCGACAATGTCAGGGCCGCGGCCTCGCGAATTTGTCGATCCTCAGGCTCATATCGCATGATCGAAACCTCGATCGCCTTCAACCATTCATCGAACGGAAACTTACCGCGTTCAACGACGACGCCTACATCGCGCGCCTGATCGGCCGCCACGTAATTGAGGAGTTCCGGCTTCGCCGCGACGAGCTTGCCTTCATCGGCGGCCTGCGCCAAAGCGATTGCCCAGGCCGCACCTTTGAGAAAAAGAATTCGGCCGCTCATCGGCGCGATGATGCGATCGGCCAGCGACCAATCCGATCGCGCCCAAAACCGCTTCACAGCATCGCCGCGATCGTGCGTAATGCAGTGACAAAGATAGACCGGACGACGCCGCGACGAGTCATAAGACTTGATCTCGTCGGTCGACAGGGTGCCGAACCGCGTGGACGGAATCTCGCGGTCCTGCAAGGGGCGAATGATGCTGGCCAGAAGCAGCGAGTTAAGCGGAGTCTTTGCATCGGCCAGCGCTTCGATGACGATATCGCGAAGCGGCCGAGCCGGAGCTGGCGCAATCTTGGGCCGTGCCTTGCTCTGCAGAGCAGCGCGTTTTTCCTGTACCGCTTTCAGGCGGAGCTGGAGTTCCGCCTCTTCGTCGAGGAGGTTTTTAATGTCGTCATTTTTCATGCCTCCTACAGTATAGGAAACTATCGGACTTGTATAGGGGATTATCGGACTATTTAAGTCGCCGGGCGATACACGGATTCTCGGTGGTATTCAAGGAAGGGCCCCTGAACCTCAAGGAAAGGACCGCAGCTCTGTTTGCAGGCGTCCGCCAACCCTAACCGATCCAGGTCGGTGCTTTTGAGCTGCGGAGAGACGAGCACCGTTCCGTCGATTTCAAAGCTGATCAAGCCGCGATCGAAAAGGCGATCGACGTGCGGCGCCAGCGCCAGGCCATTTGCGCCATTGAGTCGCTCCCCGGCGGTTGCGCAGGCTCGCCACGGTTTGATGTGACTGGCTACTAGCAGGTCGCGATTGTCGATTTTGGTTAAACGGCAAGCCGACTCAAGGTCGAGAACGCGCCGACGAAAAAGTCCCTGTCCGTGCCGGGCGAGGACGACCTGTTCTTTGGTGGTCGTATCCAGACCTGGGTCTTGTTGGATGGCTTTCTGTTGTTCGTCGTCGGCTCGCGTCAGTGCTGGCACGTCGGGCTCGGGATCGGTAGCCGGCATCTCGTCCAACCCGCCACGTCCAACGACAAGATCAAATGCCGGTTTGCCGACCTCTGCCAAGTAAGCCTTTTGATTTCCGTTGCCATTCGCAGGCTGGATCGGTGAATATTTGCTTGGCAAAAGTGGGCCGAGCTCGTCGATGATATCTTTGGGGCGAATCGACGTACGCAAGGGTCTCCAGTTCACCGGCAAAAGCCAGCCGTCAGCGCTCCAATACTCGCCGGCCGTACCGAAGCCGCTAGGCTTCAAGGCGGGGACCGCAAAATCCTGTACGACTCCAACATTTTGGATCTGCCCGTAGGCATAAGACAAGACCGGATCGCCCGGCGCAGCGAGTCGCATGTTTTCATAGAACTGGCTGCGTGTGCCGTTCGCTTCTTCCTTCGGCGACCAAAGGTAGCCGCCGCCGACTTCTTGACGCGACGTCTGTTTGTGATTTACCCACCAATATTTCACCGATTGCCTTTGTAGCTAATAGAGTGACGAAATGCCATTTTCTGGCTAGCCAATTTAGCCGCGGTCGACCATTTGCACTACTGCTAAGGCACTTCACTAAAAAGGAAGTCGTATCGCTCTTTTGGAATTTGCGGCCCCATCGAAACTCCTCCAGCCGTGGACTGAATCCCAATTTCTATATGGGCTCGGACACGGCGCGGAAATTTTGAAATGGCTCGCATACGGGTGCTCACCGCACTCAAGATCAGACGGAATCTCAAACCGGGAATGTATGCCGACGGGCTTGGGCTCTATCTGAAGGTCCGCGACGGCAACTCCAAGAGTTGGATCTTCCGCTATCGCATTGGCGGCAAACTGCGGGACATGGGCCTTGGCCCATTTCATACGGTGTCGCTCGCCGAGGCCCGTGAGAAGGCAGACGTTTGCCGAACCATGCGTCTCAAAGGCCTCGACCCGTTGGAGGAGCGTCTTAAGGAGCAGCAAGCCAAGACCGTCGAAGCGGCGGAGGCCATCACCTTCGAAAGGTGCGCTGAGACTTATATTGCTACCCACAAGGAGGGCTGGAAGAACGGCAAGCACGTCGACCAGTGGACGACGACCCTCCAAACCTACGTTTTTCCTATTTTCAAGGACCGGCCAGTCGCCGCTATCGACGACGACCTAGTTCTGCAGGTTTTGCAGCCGATCTGGAACGAGAAGACCGAGACGGCATCTCGCATCCGAGGCCGGATCGAACGCATTCTCGATTGGGCGCGCGTGATGAAGTTCCGCGCGGGCGACAACCCAGCTCGGTGGAAGGGTCATCTCGATCATCTTCTGGCTAAGCGCTCACGAGTGGCAAGCATCAACCATCATGCCGCCCTGCCGATCGACGCGACGCCCGACTTCATTCAGATTCTGCGCCGGGAGAAAACCATCGTCGCCCGCGCCTTCGAATTCTGTATCCTCAACGCTACGCGGACCGGAGAAACGCTAGGTATGCGTTGGGCCGAGTATGACGAAAAGGCTCAGCTCTGGACGGTGCCCGGGGCGCGAATGAAGGCGGGCCGGGATCACCGGATTCCGCTTGCCGAACGATCGCGGATTATCCTTGCCGAAATGCAGGAAATCCGCACCAGCGACTTCGTTTTTCCTGGAGGAATCAAGGAACGGCCGCTCAGCTCGATGGCTTTCCTTATGCTGCTGCGGCGCCTGGAGCGTCAAGACATCACCGCCCACGGGTTTCGCTCGACGTTCCGCGACTGGGCGGCCGAACGCACCGACTTTCCAAACGAGGTCGTCGAAATGGCGCTCGCCCACACCATTGGCAATAAGGTTGAAGCTGCTTACCGGCGCGGTGACCTGCTCGATAAGCGTCGCCAGCTTGCCGACGCATGGGCCGCGTTTTGCGCCAAAACCGCTCCCTAGCCGTGATCAGCCAGCCTCGAAACCCTACTACCACGAGGCGTCAAGACAGTGCGCACGCAGCCGCACGCATACGTATCGCATCTATATCCCTTTGGAAGACGAGATCTTCCGGACAACTCAGAGGATTAGATGAAGCTACAACTCGAAAAAACCAAGGGAGCAATGTCGGTCAACGACTTTGCTGTCTGGGCTGGTATTGGACGCACAACTGCATGGAAGGAAATCCGTGAGGGTCATCTTCGTGCTGTTAAGGTCAGCACCCGCACAATCATTCGCTTCTCGGACGCCGAATTTTGGCTTGCCGCACGCCCCCAACTCGAATGCCGCGGTAAGCCATCTAAGCAGCTAGTGGGATCATTGCCATGAGCAAGCTTTTCCACGAACAGGACACACCTGAGCAGCGGCGGCAGATTATTGAACTCGAATGCCGCGGATTTCCGGTTCGCCGAATGACTCAATATCACGTCAAGATCGGCAAGGTTAACTATTACATTACCAAGGGCACGATCACGATCGATCCCACGATCCGGCACGAGAAGAAGGGATTCGATGCCCTGCTTGGCCTGCTGGACCAAATGTCTCGCAACGCTCGGACTGAAGTCGGCTGACCTGCAGTTGTATGACAGAGATGGGAGTTCTGACGTCCGCCCCACCGATAGGTGGTGGCGGACGCAGTTCTTGGGCGATCGATGATACCGATCCCCATTTTGGCGAAACGCTCTGGGTTGAGGGCCTCAAGACTGTTGATTCTGGTCTTGACAGCCATTATCTCTAACGAACTGGTTTTAAGACGTAAGTCGTTGCAATCGCATCGAACTTCCTATGCATCTTGGATACGATTTAGCGTATTTTGCTCTCGACCATTCAACGAAATACCTCTCAAGCTCTTTCTTGCCAGTTTTACGTCCAAATTTTGGGTCGCCTCCGACCGGGCTAAGTCGCGACTTAGTCTCCGTAACTCGCGACACTTCACGTCGCTCAAGCCCCGAGAATCTAGTACCCACTTTTCTTGGATCGTGAGTCGTGATTCAAGATCTGGATGATACCCGAAGCAAGAGAAGTCCACCTTT
>NZ_JBVVPQ010000032.1:0-73148 GCF_055811695.1 Bradyrhizobium sp. MI1.3
TGGTACGTTCGCCGGTGTCGATACCGCGTGCTCTTGATAGATCACGCGGTATGGGTCTTGGCTTTCGCCAGGACGACACTGAGGGGTGTGGCGCCAGCTCCCTCTCTCCCGGCTACCGCCGCCCCCGAATCGCCGGAATATTTCGGCTTGTTAATGTCGGCACCCTTGGCGCGCGGACGACCTGTTCCCATGTCCTTCCACGGGAGTCCTGCCACGGGAGTTTCCCTCGGGAGAACGGTCATGTCGTATTCGGACTCGGGCAATGCCTGGCGCAATGACGGCGGGGCGCAGCCGCATGCCTATGATCCCTATCTGCACCCAGAACTGTTCCGCGGCGTTGCGACGCGGCGGGTGTTCGCCTTCCTGATCGACATGGTCGTGATCTCGGTGCCGGTGATCCTCGGCTACCTCTTCATCGCGGTGTTCGGCGTGGTTACGCTCGGCATCGGCTGGGCGCTGTTCTGGCTAGCCTGGCCGGCCTCCGTGATCTGGGCCATCGTCTATTACGGCGCCTGCATCGGCGGTCCGTCGTCCGCGACCATCGGCATGCGCGTGATGGATCTGGAGCTCCGCACCTGGTACGGCGCGCCCGGCTATTTCGTGCTCGGCGCCACCCACGCCGTGCTGTTCTGGGTGACCGTTTCGTTCCTGTCGCCCTTCGTGGTGCTGGTCGGGCTGTTCAACGGCCGCAGGCGCTTGCTGCAGGATTTCGTGCTGGGAACGGTCGTGATCAACAATTCCGTTCGTGCGCCGGTGCCTCAGGGCGCCAGAACCTACTGATCAAAGGACCTACTGATCAACCAACCCGGATCAAGAACCTATCAACCTGGACCCGCTATGCTGACCGATCTGACCTGCCGAGTAGACCGATTGACCGGGGGCTTTTGTAGCGCGATGCTGATGCACATTTTGGAGGCCCACGACGTCCCTTGACCCAGCACTCGCGCGACACCCCACAATTTTACCTCACGGCGCCGTCCCCCTGCCCCTATCTGCCGGGCCGACACGAGCGCAAGGTGTTTACGCACCTCGTAGGTGAGCGCGCCGGTGACCTCAACGACCTCCTGACCCATGGCGGCTTCCGTCGTAGCCAATCCATCGCCTACCGTCCGGCCTGCGACCAGTGTCGCGCCTGCGTCTCGGTCCGGGTGATCGCCAACGAGTTCCGCCCCTCCCGCAACTTCCGCAAGGTGATCGCGCGCAACGCCGACATCATCGGTGAGCAGCGCAGCGCGGTGCCGACCTCCGAGCAATATTCGGTGTTCCGCGCCTATCTCGATTCCCGTCACCGCCACGGCGGCATGGCCGACATGACCGTGCTGGACTACGCCATGATGGTCGAGGACAGCCACGTCGAGACCCGCATCATCGAGTACCGCAAGCGTGGTCCCGACAGCGGCATCACCGGCCGCGGCGAGGAGCTGATCGCGGTCGCGCTGACCGACGTGCTCAGCGACGGCCTGTCGATGGTCTATTCGTTCTTCGAGCCCGGCGAAGTCAGCCGCTCGATGGGCACCTTCATGATCCTCGACCACATCGCCCGCGCTCGCCGGCAAGGACTGCCTTACGTCTATCTCGGCTACTGGATCGAAGGCTCGAAGAAGATGGACTACAAGGCCCGCTTCCTGCCGCAGCAGCGCCTCGCGCCGTCAGGCTGGCTGCGCATCGACGCGCAAGGCGACGCGGCATCCGAGCCGCAGGATTAGCTCTCCGTCGTGCCGCGAAATCGGGGCATCCAGTACGCCGCGGCTTCTCGGGTCAATCACAACCGTCTCTGGAATACTGGGTCGTCCGGTCGAGCCGGACGACGACAGCCGCGATGTGTTCACCCGAACAGCGTATCCGCCAGCAGCTTCAAGTTCAAAACCACGATGATGCCGGCAACGATCCACGCGATCGCCGCGACCCACGCCGGGATGACGAACTTGCCCATCTTGCGGCGGTCGGAGACAAAGCGGACCAGCGGGATGACGGCGAAGGGCAATTGCATCGACAGCACGACCTGGCTGAACACCAGCAGATCAGCCGTGCCGCGCTCGCCGTAGATCGCGGTGACGACGATCACGGGAACGATCGCGATGCCGCGCGTCAGCAACCGGCGCGCCCAGCTCGGCAGGCGCAGGTCGAGAAAGCCTTCCATCACGATCTGTCCGGCGAGCGTCGCCGTCACCGTTGAATTGAGGCCCGAGGCGAGCAGCGCCACCGCGAACAGCGTCGAGGCGATGCCGAGGCCAAGCAGCGGAGACAGCAGCTCGAAGGCCTGGCCGATCTCGGCCACGTCAGAATGGCCGCTCTTGTGGAAGGTTGCGGCAGCCACGACCAGGATCGCGGCATTGATGAACAGCGCCAGCATCAGGGCGACGGTCGAGTCCGTCGTCGCCCATTTGATCGCCTCGCGCCGGCCGGTGTCGTTGCGCTCATAGGCGCGGGTCTGCACGATCGAGGAGTGCAGATAGAGATTATGCGGCATCACAGTGGCGCCGATGATGCCGATTGCGATGTAGAGCATCTCGGGATTGGTGAAGATCTCGGTCTTCGGCACGAACCCCCTCAGCATCTCGGCCACCGGCGGTGCTGCCGCGGCAAGCTGGACCGTGAAGCAGACAGCGATCACGACGAGCAGTGCGATGACGAAGGCTTCGAGGAAGCGGAAGCCACGGTTCATCAGGATGAGCAGCAAAAAAGCATCCAGCGCAGCGATCAGCGCGCCGCCGATCAGGGGAATGCCGAACAGGAGTTTTAGCGCAATTGCCGTGCCGATCACCTCGGCGAGATCGCAGGCGATGATCGCCGCCTCGCAGGCGAGCCACAGCATGAAGTTCACCGCCGGCGAATAGGTCGCGCGACAGGCCTGCGCGAGGTCGCGGTCGGTGACGATGCCGAGCCGCGCTGCCAGCGACTGGAGCAGGATCGCCATCAAATTCGAGAGCAGAATGACCGAGAGCAGCGTGTAACCGAACTTGGACCCGCCTGCGAGGTCGGTCGCCCAATTTCCGGGGTCCATGTAGCCGACCGAGACCAGATAGCCCGGGCCGACAAAGGCGAGCAGGCGCCGCCACCACACCCCCGCGATGGGGAGGGCGACCGAGGCATTCACCTCCGCCAGGCTCTTGGTCGCAGGCGCATCATTGCGCCAGCCGGCGGCGTCTCGGGTCAGATCGGGAGAGCGAGCATCCATGGGGCGAGAATACCGAAGTCGAGCCTTATTGCAACTCATTTGCAACTGCATCTAGCCGCATCGGTCCCTCGGCGGCCGCTATGTGCCGCCCCTGTCGGGAAGCGGGTGGGTTTGGCGGCCTTCCGAGGCAGATACTCGGCGCCAACCCGACTTTGCAGGAAATGAGCCATGTCAAATCCGCTTCGCCTCCCCGAGACATTCAACCGCCTCGCCTGGTCGAACCTGGCGGCACAGTCGGCCGAACAGATCGCGCTGGCCGCGGCCCCCATCGTCGCGGTGCTGACGCTCGGCGTCGCCGAGGGCCAGACCGGCCTGCTCCAGACCGCGCTGACCCTGCCCTTCGTCCTCTTCGCCATCCCGGCCGGCCTGCTGGCCGACCGCATTTCCCGCCGTTCGCTGATGGCGGGCGCCGAGGCGCTGCGGGCCGCGGCCCTTGCAGCGATCGTGCTGCTGCTCGCACTCGGCGCGCTCAATCTGCCGCTGCTGGCTCTGCTCGGCTTCGCCGCCGTGTGCGGGACCGTCGTCTACAGCGTGGCCGCGCCGGCGCTGGTGCCCTCGCTGGTGAGTTCGGACCTGTTGCCGGCGGCCAATGCGCGGATCGAGCTTGCACGCACCATCGCCTTCGCCAGCGGGCCTGCGCTTGGTGGCGCGCTGGTGGGGTGGTGGGGCGCGAGCCCGGCCTTCGGCTTCGCGGCCGCGCTCTCGGCTATCGCCGTCGTGCTGCTCTCCGGCATCTACGAGCCCGCCCGCACGCCGGCGCCACGGCGGCATCCGCTCCAGGACATCCGCGAGGGCGCGGCCTTCGTGTTTCATCATCCGCTGCTGCGGCCGGTCTTCATCACCCAGTTCATCTTCAACACCGGATGGTTCCTGCAGATCGCGGTGTTCGTGCCCTACGCCGTACGTCACCTCGGCCTAAACGCGGTCGGCGTCGGCACCGTGCTGACGATGTACGGTGTCGGCATGGTGATCGGCGCGCTGTTCGCCACGCGCGTGATGAAGCGCGTCGCGTTCGGCACGGTGGTCGGCCTTGGCCCCGTCACCGGCTTCGTCGCCGCAATGGTGATGGCGCTGACGGTGCTGGTCCCCTCCCCCTGGCTTGCCGCCTTGAGCTTCTTCCTGCTCGGCGTCGGGCCGATCCTGTGGGTGATCTCGACCACAACGCTGCGCCAGTCGGTGACGCCGCCTCGCCTGCTCGGCCGCGTTTCCGCCATCAACATCATGAGCTACGGCGCCCGCCCGGTCGGCTCGGCGCTGGGTGCGATCGTCGGCGGCCTCTGGAGCGCGGAAGCGTGCCTCTATCTCGCCGCCGCCGTGTTCGGCGTGCAGGCGCTGGTGATCTGGCTCTCGCCCGCGGTGGCCCTGGACCGGCAGCCCGACATGGTGGGCGATGAGGCGGTGGCGCGGTGTTAGGCAGTTCCTCCGCCGTCGTCCTGGCGAAAGCCAGGATCCATTACCCCAGGGAGAAGTTTGGCAAAAATCGCCAACTATGAGTCTTCGCAAAACTGCAGGCGGTGGTTATGGGTCCTGGCTTTCGCCAGGACGACATTGGGGGGCACCGCGGAATTTAATTCGCCAGATACCGCTCGTAGCTCCCCGTCACCGGCTCGCTCGCATCCACCTCGGGATCGAGCGTGTAGAGATCCTGCGCGCGGCCGATGCCGCGCAACGCGTAGCGGCCGGTGGAGACGAGATAGCGGCGGCCGGCGGCATCGAGGCCCTTGTAGAACTCCGCCGAGGCCAGCAGCTCGCGATCGACCGAACGGCTCATCGAGGCGATGCGACTGACCTCGTTCACGGTCGGACCGACCACGGTGAAGTCGAGCCGGTCCTCGCTGCCGATATTGCCGTAGAAGACCTCGCCGACATGCAGGCCGATATAGGCGGACGTGGTGGGACGGCCCTCGGCGCCCCGCCGCAGATTGAGCGCTGCAACGTTCTTGCGGAATAGATGCTCGGCGCGCAGCGCCGCGCGCCGGGCATACGCCATGTCTTCGCCGGTGAACATCGCGAGCACGCCGTCGCCGATCAGCTTCAGCACGTCGCCGCCGGCGTCGTGGATGGCATCGATCACGGCCTGCGCATAGTCGTTCAGGAACGGGATGATCTCGTCGGGGCCGATGCTCTCGCTGATTCCGGTCGAGCCGCGCAGATCCGAATACCACAGCACGGCGTTGATGCGCTCGGTGACGCCGCGCGAGATGCGTCCGCTCAAGACCTGCTCTGACGCATCGCGTCCGAGATAGACGCGGCCGAGCGTGCGCGCGATGTCGACCTGCTGCGCCGACTTGATCGCGAGCCCCAGCACCGGCACGAGATCGCGCAGCGCGGCGAGCTCGCCTTCGGCGAAGCCGCTGTCGCGTCGCGTTGTCCAGGAGGAGTAGAGGCAATCCATCTGCCCGAGCGCTCCGGTCTCCCCGAAGCGATGCACAAAGGCCAGGAAATGGCGGTGACCCGTTTCAGCGAGCTCGCCGATCTGCGAGAAATCGAGCGAGGGCGCGTCGGCGAGATCGATCACCATCTCGTCGTGACCATGCTCGAGCAAATGATAGAACACCGACCGGCGCCAATTGTTGGCCGCGTCGCCCTCGGCCGTCGAGCCGTATTCGACCACGTCGCTCTCGTTGGTCGGCGTATCGCTCCAGCGGAAGGCGCGTCCCTCGTAGATCGGGTGCAGCGTATCGATGACGACAAGCCCACGCGAGAGTTCCAGCCCCTCGGCGCGGCAGCGCTCGCAGAAGCCCCGCAGCAGTTCGGGTTCGGGCAGGCCGGTGAGCCCCTGGCCGGCCAACCAGTTCATCAGCGCAAGGCGCGAGGTCAATTGCATGCGCCATTATGCCGTGCATTCGTGACGAGCGAAAGGCGGCGCGCGGAGCTTGCGCCGCCAAAGCTCCGCTCACGGGCAAGGCTCCCACCGGCGGCAGGTCGCATATGTCGCGGACGCTGTTGACGTCCCCCCGCCTCGGGCGCAAATGCGAATGATGACACGGCCGATCAGAAATACGGGGATATGAGCCAGCGCCAGCTTCCGATCATCCTGGCGCTCGGTACCACGCAGACCCTGGCCTGGGCCTCGAGCTACTATCTGCCGGCGCTGCTTGCCGATCCCATGGCGCGCGATCTCGGCATCTCCTCCAACTGGGTCTTTGGCGCGTTCTCGGCCTCGCTGGTGATCTCTGCGCTGCTCGGGCCACGCATCGGGCGACAGATCGATCTGGTCGGCGGCCGGCAGGTCCTCTCGGTGTCGAACCTGACGATCGCTGCCGGTCTCGTTCTGCTCGGCCTCTCGCAATCGGTGGCGGTGATGGCGATGGCCTGGCTCGTGCTCGGCATCGGCATGGCGATGGGGCTTTACGACGCCGCCTTCGCCGCGCTCGGCCGCATCTACGGCACCGAGGCGCGCAGGCCGATCACCGGCATCACGCTGATGGCGGGCTTCGCATCGACCGTCGGCTGGCCGCTCACCGCCTGGGGCCTTGCCCATATCGGCTGGCGCGAGACCTGCTTCGCCTGGGCCGTCGCCAACATCCTGATCGGCCTGCCCCTGAATTTCTTTGTGCTGCCGACGATCAAGGGCGCCAGGCAAGCTAAGGCGGCGGCAGAGAAGCCGCATCTGCCGCTCGACCGCACCATGATCCTGCTCGCGTTCGTCTTCGCCGCAGTCTGGACTGTCACCGGCGCGATGGCCGCGCATTTCCCGCGCATCCTGGAGACCACCGGCGCGACGCCGGTCGAGGCGATCGCGGCCGGTGCGCTGATCGGCCCCGCGCAAGTGGCCGCACGGGTTCTGGAGGCGGGCTTCCTCAGCCGCTTTCATCCGCTGTGGTCGACGCGACTGGCCTGCCTCACCCACCCGATCGGCGCTGTGGTCGTGGCGATCTTCGGAGGCGCCGCGGCCAGTGCGTTTGCGCTGTTCCACGGCTCCGGCAACGGCATCCTGACCATCGCGCGCGGCACGCTGCCGCTGTCGATCTTCGGTCCCAAGGATTTCGGCTATCGCCTCGGCATCATCGGCGCGCCGGCACGGATGGCGCAGGCCGTGGCGCCGCTGGCCTTCGGCCTGCTCATCGATGTCATGGGCGCCAAGGTGCTGATCGTCTCGTCCGCGCTCAGCCTCTCGGCGCTGGCCGCGCTGTTCATGATCCGCGCGCAACCGCGGCCGGATTGACCGGGCGGGAGCTTTCGCGCACAAGCGGAGCATGACCGAAGACACCCGCCCGCCCCGCACATTCAAAGGCCTCTTGCGCTGGGCGACCACGCCGCCACAGGCCTGGGGTGTCTATCTCCTCGCCATCATCCTGGTCTGGCTGATCTCCTTCTACGCCGGCTCGCTGAAGCCGAAGAAGGCGCCGGACGCGATTCCGCCCGCCGTGACCGCACCGCGCAGCTAGGCCGGCTTGGTTTCACTGGTCGCGATCCAGATGCCGGCGAACACGGCGACCAGCCCGATCAGGAGATTTGGCGTGATCGGCTCGCCGATCAGCAGCGCGGCGAGCAAGGTGGCGGCGATCGGGTTGACCGTCATCGTATTGGCGACCCGGGTCGGTGTCGCGCGCGCCAGCGCCATGACCCAGAGGATGAAGGCGAGCGCGCCGCCGCCGATGCCGAGATAGATGCCGGCGATCCACTGCCCCGTCGTGAACTGCCCGAGCGCTGCGAAACTCCCCTTCACCAGACCCGCCAGCACCAGCACGGCGGCGCCCGCGCCCATGCCGACCGTGAGAAAGCCGAGCGGACTGGAGCGCTGCATCAGCGGCCGCGACAGCACGTTGTAGAACGCCATGCAGAACACGGCACCGGTCATGATCAGCTCGCCACGCCAGGCCTCGGGCGGGCTTTGCGCCAGGCCCGCGGCCAGCGCCGCCGCCACGCCGAGCACCGCGATGCCGACACCGATGATCTTGCGCGCCGTCAGCCGCTCGACGCCGAGGATGGCGCCGACCACCATGGTGTGGAGCGGCAGCGTCGCCAGCGCGAGACTGGCGCGCGCGGCGGTCGTGTAGGACACCGCGATGTTGTAGAGGATGAAGAACACGCCGAAAAAGCAGATGCCGAGCAGCGCCACGGCCGGCCAGTCGGACCGCTGCGGCCAGCGCACGCCGAGCAGAAGCGCGCACGGCAGGAGGCAGAGAAAGCCGATCCCCCAACGCAGGATCGCGAGCAGGATCGGATCGGCGCCGCCGACCAGATAGCGGGTGATCGCCGCGGCCGTGCCGCCAAGGCTGCTCGACGCCAGCGCGATCGCAACCCCGGCCCACTCACCCACAATCGTCTCCCGTTGCGGAGCTTGTCGAGGGCGCTAGCACGCCCCTGCTGCCACCGTAGTGGCAACAGGGGCGTCTCGGGAAGCTAGTCGTAAAACTCCGGCGACATCTTCTGGCTGTCGCGCTGGATCTTGTCGTGGTTGATCCAGAGCTGCGCCTTCTCCTTGCCGAGGGTGTCGGCGATCTTCTGCATCGAGGCCGCGCTCTGGTCCTTGTTGGCGTTCATGCTGGGCACACGGCGGTTGTCCCAGTTGTCTTTGAAGTGCACCGCATCGCCCGACAGCACCACGGCGCCGGTCTTCGGCAGCTTCACCAGCAGCGACTGGTGTCCCGGCGTATGGCCGGGCGTCGACAGGATGGTCACGCTGCCGTCGCCGAATACGTCCTTGTCGCCCGCAAGCAGCTCGACCGGATGCGACGGCTTGAATCGCGGCTCGTTGTTGGCACCGGGCCAGTCATACTCGGCCTTCTGCACGTAGAGCATGGCCTGCGGGAACAGCTCGACATTGCCGGTGTGGTCGGGATGGGTGTGCGAGACCGCCATCATCTTGACGTCATCCGGCTTGAGGCCGAGCTGTTCGAGCTGGGCGGCAAGCGTCTTCGGCCGCCGCCAGGTCACCGCCTTGGGATCCGCGGGCGCAAGACCATTCGGCATCGCGGCGACTGCGTCGGCGATGCCGGTGTCCCACAGGAACCAGCCCTTGGCGTGCTTGACGAGATAGCAGCTGTCGACGAAGTCCATCGTCTTGCCTTCGTTGAGGCCGGGCGTCCACCGCGAGATGTCGCCGGCGGTGCCCTCCCCGCAATTGAGCACGTAGAGCTTTTCGACACCGGTCTTTTCCGATTGCGCCAGCGCCGCATGGCCGGACAGAGCGAGCGCGGCGACGGCGAGAGCGAGCATGATCCTTGGCGTCATTCGTTCCTCCCTTGCAGCCATTGTCGGCTGTGACCGAGGGTCAACCCCGGCCAGTTCGCAGAATTCCCGCAGACCGCTTCAATGCGGGCAGGTCTCGACCTCGACGGTGACATGGCTGAGGCCCTTCAGCCCGGCGAGCCGCTTCTTGTAGACCGCCGGCTGCTTCGGCTTGTCCGAGACCACCGACACCAGCACGGCGCAATGGCCGGGACCGACCTGCCACAGATGCAGATCCGTGACGCGGTCGTCCCCGATCTCCATGCGCGCCCGGATCACACGCTCGAGCTTCTCGTCGGCGCGCACATCGAGCAGCACCGCGCCCGATGTCTTGATCAGGCCGAACGCCCAGCTTGCGATCACGGCACTGCCGATCAGGCCGACCGCCGGATCGGCCCAGGCCCAACCCGAATACATGGCGACCACGAGCGCGGCGATCGCCAGCACCGAGGTCGCTGCGTCCGCCATTACGTGGACATAGGCGGCGCGGAGATTGTTGTCGTGGTGGTGATGATGATGATCGTGGTCATGATCATCGTGATCATCATGCGCATGGCCATGATGGTGGTGATCGTGGCTGTCGCGGAGCAGCCAGGCACTGGCGAGGTTGACGCACAGGCCGAGGGCAGCGACCGCGATGGCCTCGCCATAGACGATCGACACCGGCGTGAACAGCCGCAGCACGCTCTCATAGGCGATCTCGACCGCGATCAGGCCGAGGATGACCGCGCTGGCGAAGGCGGCGAGATCGCCGAATTTGCCGGTGCCAAAGCTGAAATGCGAGCTCCCCAGGTGCCGCCGCGCAAAGCGATACGCGAATGCGGCAATCCCCAGCGCCGCCGCATGCGTGCCCATGTGCCAGCCGTCGGCGAGCAGCGCCATCGAGCCGAACAGCGAGCCGGCGACGATCTCGCCGACCATCATGACCAGCGTCAGCACGACCACGAGCCAGGTGCGCCGCTCGTTCTCGTCGTGCTTGTCGCCCAGAAAGGCGTGGTCATGGGTCCATTGTTCGATGGAATGGGAATGCATCGCAAAGTCTCCGAAAGGTCCGGGCCGTTGACCCCTAATATAGACCTGCGAGTCTTCTGGGCAAAATCGCCGGAATGAGCCGATTGACAGGTCGGTGCCGTTTCGGTGTAATGAAGGCCATGGGGATTTGAGCGATCTCCCCACGAGGCGACATGCCCAAGTATCGCGTCCCGTTTCTTCTTACGAGGGCGCATCATGTCTTCCTACACGACGATATCATCTGAAAAAATGGCACGGCTGATCGGCACGGCGAATGCCCCTGTCCTGATCGACGTGCGCACCGACGAGGATTTTGCCGCCGACCGGCGGCTGATCCCCGGCTCGATCAAGCTCAGCCACGAAAATGTTCCCGACTGGGGCGCCAACTTCGCCGGCCGTTCCGCGATCGTCTCGTGCCTGCGCGGCGAAAAGCTCGCGCAGGGCACGGCGGCCTGGCTCAGGCAGCTCGGCGTGCAAGCCGAGACGCTGGAGGGCGGCTTCGAAGGCTGGAAGGCGGCAAAACTGCCGCTGGTCGACACCCGCAAGCTGCCGCCGCGCGACGCCAAGGGGCGAACCGTCTGGGTCACGCGGGCGCGGCCCAAGGTCGACCGCATTGCCTGCCCCTGGCTGATCCGCCGCTTCGTCGACCCTACGGCCGTGTTCCTGTTCGTGGCGCCTTCGGAAGTGGCGGCCGTCGGGCAACGCTTCAACGCAGCCCCCTTTGACATCGAGAACGTGTTTTGGAGCCACCGTGGCGAGCTCTGCACCTTCGACGTGATGATCGAGGAGTTCGGGATTGCCGCGCCGGCGCTGCTCCGGCTGGCAACGCTGGTGCGCGGCGCCGACACCGGGCGGCCCGACCTTGCGCCGGAGGCGCCCGGCCTGCTCGCAGCTTCGCTCGGGCTGTCGCGGATGTATGATGACGACCTCGAACAGCTCGAAGCCGGCATGCTGCTCTACGACGCCTTCTATCGCTGGTGCCGTGACGCTACGTCTGAGACCCACAACTGGCCGACCAACAAGGCGAAGGCTTGATGGATACGCGTACGATCGAAGCAGGAGCTGATGCCGGTCACGGCGTCAGCTTCAGTGAAGCGTTTCGCGTCTGGCTCCGTGTCGCCTGCCTGAGTTTTGGCGGGCCCGCGGGCCAGATCGCGGTCATGCACCGCATCCTGGTCGAGGAGAAGAACTGGATCTCGGAAGCCCGTTTCCTCCACGCGCTCAATTACTGCATGCTGCTGCCGGGCCCGGAAGCGCAGCAGCTCGCGACCTATGTCGGCTGGCTGATGCATCGCACCGCCGGCGGGCTGATGGCTGGCGGTCTGTTCATTCTGCCCGGCATCATCGCCATCATGGGCCTGAGCTACGTCTACGCCGCCTACGGCAATGTCAGCTTCGTGGAGGCGCTGTTCTTCGGCTTGAAAGCCGCCGTGCTCGCCATCGTCGTCGAGGCCGTGGTGCGGGTCGGCAAGCGCGCATTGAAGAACCGCATCATGATCGCGCTCGCCGCGATCGCCTTCGTCGCGATTTTCTTCTTCGCGATCCCCTTCCCGGTCATCATCATCGCCGCCGGCATCATCGGATATATCGGCGCCAAACAGGGCCGTCCGGAATTCGCGCCGGCCGGTCACGGCTCTGCCGGCAGCAGCGCCGTGATCGACAGCATGCTCGGCGACGCTGTGCCCGAACATGTACGCCCCAACACCGCGCGCGCGATTCGCGTCGGCGCGCTCTGGCTTGCGCTCTGGCTGGTGCCGGTGATCGCGCTGTTGCTCGCTGTTGGACAAGACAATGTCTTCAGTCACATCGCGCTGTTCTTCTCGAAGATGGCGCTGGTCACCTTCGGCGGCGCCTACGCAGTGCTGGCCTATGTCGCCCAGCAGGCGGTCGAGCATTATCACTGGCTCAAGCCGCACGAGATGCTCGACGGTCTCGGCATGGCCGAGACCACGCCGGGCCCGCTGATCATGGTGCTTCAGTTCGTGGGCTTCATGGCCGCCTACCGCGACGCCAGCGGCCCGTCGCCGATGCTCGCGGCCACGCTCGGCGGATTGCTCGCGACCTGGGTCACCTTCACGCCCTGCTTCCTCTGGATTTTCGTAGGCGCCCCTTACGTCGAACGGCTGCGCGGCAACAAGGGCCTCGGCGGTGCGCTCAGTGCCATCACCGCTGCCGTCGTCGGCGTGATCCTCAACCTCTCGATCTGGTTCGCGCTGCACACGCTGTTCCGCGACACCGTGCCGGTGCACACCTTCCCGTTTGCCTTCGACATGCCGGTCCTGACCAGCGTCGATATCCCTGCGCTCGTGCTGTCGATCGCGGCCGCAACCGCGATCTTCCGATTCAAGCTGGGGATGTTGACGGTGCTGGCCGGCAGCTGCGCGGCTGGTGTGGCGCTGCGGCTGGCGGGGGTGATTTAGGACGCGGAGTCATTGGTTCGTCGCGTCCGGTTTGCCAATGGAAGGCGTCACTAAGCCGTCAGAGTTGCATGGCGGCTGCTATCGACCACAAGCCGGCATCGCTGCCGCTAACTCCGTGGCCCCGGCTGCGGTGGCGACGGTTTCGTTTCCGGCTGCTGCGATGACGTAGCGGGGGGTTGCTGCTGCTGAGCATTGACCGGCTGCTGATCGCCGCCACCATGCGGGACACACGTCCCAACGTTGCTCAGCAGTCGTTTAGCTTCGACATCGCGAGCTTTCTTGTAGTCCCTGCGCCGGTCGATCCTTGCCGCAGCCATGCGATCCCACGCCTCGAAGGCATCAGCGTAGTGCTGTCGCATTTGCTCTTCAGCGGCGAGACAATCACTGAACTTGTCGAACACAAGATCGGTGTTGACGGGCGAGACGCCGCTTACCAAAACCACCAGCATCCATTTCATAGCTTCTGCCTGCGTTCGCCCCGCTCACGGGAACGACGAGGCCTTGGCAAAGTTCCCAGTGGCTTTGCAAGGCCGCCGGCTGATCCATCGAGGTGGGCAGATGGATCTAGCTACAAACTTCAACAGTTTCGTTGACCGAGCCGAACGACTTCCGCTCTGCCCTCAAACGCTAGCGTCTCTTGGCACACGCCTTGGGCGAAAGCCGTCACCCTCGCCCCCGCATGCCCGTCGGGCAAAACAGCCGACCACTTACGCCACTCTCCCTGTCAAGCCCACCTCGCAAAATATTCCACTTTACCGAAATTCGGATTTGACGTATAAGCGACACACCCTGGCCCGAGACAAGGGGCGGATCGCGATCGTCACGAACCGCGGGTTGGGTAGCGATGGACGCGACGGCGTCGAGTACGATCGGCATTGCAGGGCGGCTTCGGCTGTGAGCAATGGCTTTCGTGCCTACGACACGACGCCGAAAGCGTTTTCGCATGGCCTCGGGTGTGAGCACACGCCAGCACTCGAAGTTCCAGCGAAGACGTGCGCGGACGAACAAGTCGTGTGGTCCTGACGCCCGGGGTCTGTGCGTCAAGTCCTGCGGTGATGTGGCGGCCCGACCGGGCGCGCGCATCAGTCATCTGCATGGCGACGGGGGCAATAGTGCATCGCTCCCCGGGGAGAGCACGAAGGACACGTTAAAACCATCGCGCAGGGAAGGCCGGGCGATCCGGCGAACCTGTGATCCACCCCGTGTGCATTTCTATCGCCCACGGATCTGCGGGTGCCAGCCGGCGCCCGGTCTTCCCTGCGCCCTTGTCTCAACGAGGGCAATGCGCCGACGCAAAACTCGGGCGGAACGCGCCGCGAGAGGGCGAACGCTCGTCCGTTGTTTGAAACGTGTATCGGCGCGACGACTAGTCTAGCCCACTCTCCGTGTCATCGTCCGCGAAGGCGGGCGATCCAGTATTCAACGGCGGCATTGTGCGAACCCAGCGGCGCCTCGGAGTACTGGATGCCCGCCTTCGCGGAGCATGACACTGTCGTTTTCGCTCTACCGCATCATCATCCGCGCAATCGCTTCCCCGATCACCACCGTCGTGAAGTGGGTGTTGGCCCGGCAATCCGACGGCATGATCGAGGCGTCGGCGACGCGCAGGCCCGCGATACCCTTCACCGTGCCGTCAGGGTTGACCACGCCGTCGGCGTCGTTGACACCAGTCATGCGGCAGCTGCCGGCGGCGTGCTGGATGTCGCCGGTCTCACGGCGCAGCAGCGCGTCGAGCTCGTGATCCGGCAAGGCCGCGGCTTGCTGCAGCGTCAGATCGGTGTCGGCGAGCCGGATCCAATCGGTGATGCCTGATAGCGCCGGCTGGGCGGTGATCACGGCTAGCCGCTTCACCGCATCCATCATGCGCAGCATGTCGCGGGGATCGGCCAGCATGTTCTCCTCGACGACAGGATCGATCGCGGGGTCGGTCGAGGCCAGCTTGAGCGTGCCACGCGAATACGCGTTGAACAGCCCGGCGCCGATGGCCCCCGGCACGCCGATGCCGCGATGATTGAAAGCGATCATGATCATGTCGCGCTTGCCTCCGTCGGCGAGGCCCGACGAATAGGTCACGCAGCAATTGGTGTGGCGGGTGTCGGGATCTGTGGGCCGCAGATTTTCGTGGAGCTGGATCGTGGCGCGAAACAGCGGGTGGTCGAAGAAGTGCCGACCGACCGGCAGGTCGCGCTCGACCGCGATCCCCATCGCCTTCAGCTCATCCGCAGGTCCAATGCCCGAGCGCAGCAGGATTGCCGGACTGTGGATGGCGCCGGCGCACAGCACGATCTGGCGCGCGCTGATCTCGCTGGTGCCCTGCCCCTCGATGTGAACGCGAAGGCCGGTCGCCCGGCCGTCGCTGATCAGCACGCGGTCGACCAGCGCATGCCCGCGAATTTCCAGATTGGCGCGGCCCCGCGCGGGCTCCAGATAACCCTCGTTCGTGGTGATGCGGCGGCTGTCGCGGCTGTTGATGGGATAGCAGGCGGCGCCCTCGCCGTCCGGGCCGTTGACGTCGGCGCACCAGGGATGGCCGCTCGCCAGCGCCGCATCGCGCAAGCCGCGATCGATCGGTCCCCATTTGTCCGGCGGCGCGCGATAGACCGGCAGCGGTCCGCCGCGGCCATGGCCGGCAGTGTCGCCGAATTCCAGATCATCCTCGATCACCGAGAACAACGGCATGACGTCCTTCGCCGACCAGCCGGTGCAGCCATTGGCGGCCCATTCGTCGAACGCAGCGGCGACGCCGCGGATGGCGATCTGGCCGTTCATCATCGACGAGCCGCCGAGCCCCTTGCCGCGCCAGTAGAAGCGCGGCTCCTGGCCGGCCACACGGCGCGTCAGAAGATCCGGCCATTGCCATTTCTCCTGGTACTCGCGCTTGTGAATGATCGGGATGGGATTTGGCGTCATCACTTCCCAGGGCGCCTCGTCGGCGCGCCAGTCCAGCCCCGCTTCGAGCAACAGGACGCGCCGTGCGGGATCTTCCGAGAGCCGCGCCGCAACGGCGGCGCCGGCGGAGCCGCCGCCGACAACAATGACATCGTACATCGGGCTACTTCTCAACGTTCCAGAACACCGGGATGGCTGACGGTATCAGACCGCGCAAACTGGCGCGAGAGGCGGCAGGCTGGGCGAATTGGCCCCACGGTATTGCGGGTGCCTGATCGTACATGACGGCCTGGATCTCGCCTGCGATCTTCTTGCGATCCCCCTCGGCGGGCGCCTTGGCAAAGGCCTCCATCAGCGGCGTGATGCGCGCGTCACACTGCCAGCCGGTGAAGTCGGCGCAGTTGAAGGCGACCATGACGTTGGTCAAGGGCGAGCCGAGGTCGAAGCCGCCGGCGTGAACGCCGTAGACGCTCCAGCCCTCCTTCTTGGCGCGGCGTGCCAGCACGCTCGCCCAGTCCATCACCTGGAGATCGACGGTGAAACCGGCCTGCTTCAGCCGCTCGGCCAGCACCTGCGCCGAGACGCGCGGGGCTTCGAGATCGTTCGCCTCCATCACGATAACAGGCTCGCCGGCATATTTCGTCGCCTTCAGTGCCGCCCTCGCCGCCTCGATCGACGGGCTCACCGCGGCCTCGGTGCCGGCCTTGCTGTCATAGGTGGTGCCGCAGGTGAAGTATGTCGCGCAAGGGGCCGCGTATTTGGCGTCCAGGCCGAGTGCGTCCAGCACCTCGCGCTGATCGACCAGCTTCCACAGCACGCGCCTGATGGCGGGATCGTCGAACGGCTTCGATGCGGCGTTGAGGCGATAGGCGCCCGCGAACATGTTGCCGCCGGTGAAATTGACGAGCTTGACCCGTGAGTTCTTCTCCATGGTCGGCAGCAGATCGAATGGCGCGTATTGCATGAAATCGACTTCGCCGGCCTGCAGCGCGGAGGCTGCGGTCGCACCATCTGGAATGACGCGGATCTCGAGTGTGTCGATGTTGACGCGCTTGCCGCCGGCGAGGAAGTCGGCAGGCTCGGGACGCGGCACGTAGTCGGCGAACTTCTTCAGGACCATGCGATCGCCAGTGCGGTGATCGGCCATGCTGTAGACGAACGGGCCGGAGCCGACGATCTCGGTGATGCGCCGGTCGCCAGGCGTCTTGGCAATGCGCTCAGGCATCATGAAGGCGACCGGACTGACGGGATTGCCGAGCGCATCGATGACGAGACCAGATGGCTCCTTCAGCGTCAGCACGAAGGTTTTTGCGTCGGTGGGCTCGAGCGAGGTCGTGATCGCGAAGATGCGGCGGCCGAGCGCACTGCGGGTGCCCCAGCGGCGTAGCGAAGCGACGCAATCGGCGGCCGTGACCGGCTGGCCGTCATGCCATTTCAGGCCGTCGCGCAGCGTGAAACTGTAGGTCAGGCCATCGGCCGAGACATTCCAGTCCTGCACCATCTGCGGCTTGATCTCGCCTTTGGAATCCTTCGCAAACAGCGTGTCGAACACCATGTAGCCGAACGTGCGCGTAATATAGGCCGTCGAGAAATGCGGATCGAGCGTGACGATCTCCGCCTCGAGCACCGCGACGAGATTACCCGCCGCATGCGCCGGCGGCGCGGTCAGCGCCAACGCGAACAGCGCTGGAATGAAAGCCTTCAGTTTGGACATTGGTGCCTTTTGCCTTTTGACCAGCTGTTTGCTGTCGCCAGGAAAAGGCAATGTTCGTGCCCGTTCGAGGAAGGCACTCATGCGCTCACGGCTATCTGCCGCGCGTTTGCGCGCTACACCCTGGCTGTCATCGCCCGGCTTGACCGGGCGATCCAGTATTCCAGAGAAAGCTATGATTGAGCCGAGAGGTCGCTGCGTACTGGATGCCCCGCCTACGCGGGGCATGACACTGTCGTTCGGCGACGGCCTGCGCCCTACCCGATCACCCTGCCGAACTTGTTCGACTTCGGGAATCCCTTCGGCGGCAGGCGGCCGGCATCGGCGCGGGTGCCTTGCCACTCGGCGAGCTCCTTCATGGTCGCGGAGAATTCGCGGCCCGCGGAGTCCTTCCAGGTCAGCCCCGCCTTGGCGTCGAACACGACGACGTCCGAGAGGCCGCCGTCCTTGTATTTCTGCAAGCGAACGCCGCGGCCGCGGGCCATCTCCGGCACCTGGTCGAGCGGGAAGACCAGCATCTTGCGGTTCTCGCCGATGACCGCGACGGTGTCGCCGAGCACTTCGGTGACCGTGCGCGCCTCGTTCGGCATATCGACGTTGAGGACCTGCTTGCCCTTCTTGGTGGTGCCGACGCAGTCGTCCTCGTTGACGACAAAGCCCTGGCCCTCGTGGCTCGCGACCAGGAATTTGCGTCCGCCCTTGTTGACGAACAGCACGACGGGAGCGGCCTCCGGCTCCAGGTCGATGAACTGGCGGATCGGCTCGCCATGACCGCGACCGCCCGGCAGCTTTGCGACATCGAGCGAGTAGAATTTGCCGTTGGTGGCGAACAGCAGCAGCTTGGACGTGGTCTCGGCGAAGAAGGCAAAGCCGAGCTTGTCGTCCTGCTTGAAGGCAAGCCCCGAGAGATCCTCGACATGACCCTTCAAGGTGCGGATCCAGCCCTTGTCCGAGACGACGACGGTCACCGGCTCGCGCTCGACCAAGGCCTCCTCGATGGCGGCGAGATCGTGCTCGGGCGCATCGGCAAAAGTAGTGCGGCGCTTGCCGAGCGGCGTCTTCGGCCCGAACATGTCGCGGACCTTGGCGACCTGCTCACTGACCTTCTTCCACTGCTCGGGCTCGGACGCCAGCAGTCCCTCGATCCCCTTCAGCTCCTTGCGCAGATCCTTGTCCTCGGTGCGGATCTCCATCTCCTCGAGCTTGCGCAGGCTGCGCAGCCGCATGTTGAGGATGGCTTCGGCCTGCACCTCGGTGAGCTTGAACGCCTTGATCAGCGCCGGCTTCGGCTCGTCCTCGTTGCGGATGATCCTGATCACCTCGTCGATGTTCAGATAGGCAATCAGCAAGCCGCCGAGAATCTCCAGCCGGCGCTCGATCTCGGCCTTGCGATGGTTGGTCCGGCGGATCAGCACGTCGCGCAGATGGTCGAGCCATTCGCGCAGGCACTCAGCGAGCCCCACCACCTTGGGGACGCGGCCCTTGATCAGCACGTTCAGGTTCAGCGGAATCTTGTTTTCGAGCTCGGTCAGCCGGAACAGCGATTCCATCATCAGCGCGGGATCGACGTTCTTCGACTTCGGCTCGATCACGATGCGGACGTCTTCGGCCGACTCGTCCCTGATGTCGCCGACCAGCGGCAGCTTCTTCTGGTCGAGCAGCTCGGCGATCTTCTCGATCAACCGCGACTTCTGCACCAGAAAGGGTATCTCGGTGACGACAACGACCCAGGTGCCACGCGCGCCCTCTTCCTGCTCCCATCGGGAGCGGACGCGGAACGAGCCGCGGCCGGTGGTGTAGGCTTCAGCGATCGCCTGCTTGGAATCGACGCAGATGCCGCCGGTCGGGAAATCCGGACCCTTGACCCATTTCAGCAGCGCTTTGGATTTCGCGTCCGGTTTCTCGATCAGATGCAGCGCGGCCTCGCAGAGCTCGGCGGCGTTGTGCGGCGGGATCGAGGTCGCCATGCCGACCGCGATACCTTGCGCACCGTTGGCGAGCAGGTTCGGGAAGCCGCCCGGAAGAACCACCGGCTCCTTGGACTGGCCGTCGTAATTGGGACGAAACTCGACCCCGTCCTCATCGATGCCGTCGAGCAGAAGCCGCGCGACGTCGGTCATGCGCGCTTCGGTGTAGCGATAGGCGGCGGGATTATCGCCGTCGATATTGCCGAAATTGCCCTGGCCGTCGACCAGCGGGTAGCGCGAGGAGAAATCCTGAGCGAGACGCACCATGGCGTCGTAGATCGCCTGGTCGCCGTGCGGATGGAACGAGCCCATCACGTCGCCGACGATTTTGGCGGACTTCTTGAAAGCCGTGCCCGGATCGAGCCGGAGCAGGCGCATGCCATAGAGGATGCGCCTATGCACCGGCTTCAGGCCGTCGCGGGCATCGGGCAGTGCGCGGTGCATGATGGTGGAGAGCGCGTACGCGAGATAGCGCTCTTCCAGCGCCTCACGCAGCGGCACCTCGTGAATTTCGGCCGGTTCCTCCGGCGGAATCAATCGTTTTCCCATGCCGCCCGGTTAAACCGTGGGAGCGAATCGGGCAAGGATCGATTGGTTCCCTGTGGGCGGCCTACTGGCCGGCCCAGCCTGCGGTGAAGGTCTGGGTGGGTTGGGCGTTTTTGGCCTGCGTGGTGGCCGGGGTATTGGTCAGGCACCGCCGGGCCGTCTCGATCTCGGCCTCCGTCGCGCCCTTGGACCGGGCCCATGCCTCTGCTGCCACAGCAGAATATTTGGCCACATAGAATCTGACGACGGTACAGGAGGCACGGCGAAAGACGCCCGGCTGCTCACCCGCGAGAGCGTCCGGCGCCAGCGCGATCAGCGCTGCCGATATCACAAGTCCCTTGATCAGCATCAGGATATCCCCGGTTGGAACCCCGGGGGCAAGTCAGGGAAACCCGATTTCGTTCCACGGCGGGCCGACATATTGCGACAATGCAGAGCCGCGTTTGGCTCATGGCGCGGGAATCGCGGCCTTTGCCTGCTGCCGCGTCAACGCGCTGATGAAGCCTGCCCGCGCGTCGGAATGGCCTTGCCCGCGCGGCTCCAGCACGTGGCGCAACAGGAAAAGGCCGGTCAGTCGAAAGCCGTCCTGAAGATCCTCGTCGGTGAGGTCGCCCTGCACCTCGCCCTGGCGCAGGAACGGCGGCAGCCGCAATAGCCGGTCGCGCCACGGTTCGCCCGCCCCGCGCGACACCGCGCCGCCGGATTTGGGCGAGACGTAGATCAGGTCGGTGGTCTCTCCGGTTACGGCGCAGTTTTCCAGCGCCAGCCCGAAGCCGAGCTCGGTGAGCATTGCCAGTTCGAAATGGATCACGTGTACGGCGGCGCTGCCGATGTCGTCGAAATCGTCCAGCGAATGTTCGAGCAGCGCCAGGAGGTTTTCGTGCGGATCGCGCTCCGGCAGCAACCGTGCGATCGAAGCGAGGTGGGTGATGCCGTAGACTCCGTGGGATGATCCCAGCAGCGTCGCCGCCCGCAGCTTGAGGCCCTCGATGGCATAGGTGCCGAGATGCTCGTCGAGCCGCGCCCGCCACACCACGCTGAGGCTGTTGCCGGGCTGCAGCAGCGGCCGCATCCGCGAGCCGGCGCCGCCGCGGACGAGACCGAGATGGCGGCCGTGCGCACGGGTCAGCAGCTCGACGATGGCGCTGCTCTCGCCATGCCGCCGCACCCCCAGCACGATGCCTTCGTCGGTCCATTCCATGGGTGAAGTCTAGCGGATTCCGGTCTTCAATCGTAGGGTGGATTGGCGGGATTGCGCGCCAATCCACCCGACGCGGCCTCACGCGTTGAACCAGCCCTGCGCGTCGCCGCGGAACGAGAAATACAATCCCATCGCCGTCAGCACGCAGGAGACGATCTCGATGGCGCTGTCGAGTTCCATGCCCTTCTCGCCGATGATCTGGCCGAGCGAGATCACCGACAGTACGAGTGCTGCCGCCAGCACCCAGCGCGGCCAGTTCTTGCGCCCGCGCGCGGCCAGCCGGACGAAATAAACCAGCAGCAGGATCATGCCGCCGGCAAGGAGCGACGACGTCATGATCATCTGTTCGGTCATCTCGGCAGTCGGCGTGCGGTCCTGCACCGCCACCGACAAGGCATCCAGCATCAACGATGCATAGAGCAACGCTTCGAAGCGCCGTACGTTGCTGGGTACGCTCATCGCCGACCGATCTTTTCTTGGTTATTCTTTGGGAAATTCCAGGCCCATCTCGCGGTAGCGATCGGGATCGTCGCTCCAGTTCTCGCGCACCTTGACGAACAGGAACAGGTGCACCGGCACGCCCAGGATCTCGCCGATCTCCTTGCGCGAGTCCGCGCCGATCGACTTGATGGTGGCGCCGCCCGCGCCGAGCACGATCTTGCGCTGGCTTTCGCGCTCGACGAAGATCGTCTGCTCGATGCGCACCGACTTGTCCTTGCGCTCCTCCCACTTGTCGGTCTCGACGGTGGACTGGTAGGGCAATTCCTGGTGCAGCTTGCGAAAGATCTTCTCGCGGGTGATCTCGGCCGCAAGCTGCCGCATCGGCGCGTCCGACATCTGGTCTTCGGGATAGAGGAACGGCCCCGGCGGCACGATCTCGGCCAGTGTATGCCTGAGGTCGTCGACACCGTCGCCGGAGATCGCCGCGATCATAAACGTCTGTGCGAAGGCCATGCGCTCGTTGGCGGCCTGCGCCAGCGCCAGCAGCTTCTCGCGCTGGACCAGGTCGACCTTGTTGATGACCAAAATCTTCTCGTGCTTGACGCTGGCGACCTTGGTGAGGATCGCCTCGGCTTCCTCGTCGATGCCGGCCTTGGCATCCAGCAGCACGCACACGAGGTCGGCGTCATGCGCGCCGCTCCAGGCGGTCGAGACCATGGCGCGGTCGAGCCGGCGCTTGGGCAGGAAGATTCCGGGCGTATCCACCAGGATGATCTGCGAATTGTTCTCGATCACGATGCCGCGGATCAGCGCGCGCGTGGTCTGCACCTTGCGCGAGACGATCGTGACCTTGGCCCCGACCAGCGCATTGACCAGCGTGGATTTGCCGACGTTGGGCGCGCCGATCAGCGCGACGAAGCCGCAGCGCGTAGCAGTGGGCGCCTCGCCGCTTGCTTCAACCGTCATTGCCGCCGCCAACGCCTTCACGTTCGATCATCACTGAAGCTGCCACTTTCTCTGCCGCGCGCTTGCTGCCGCCGATGCCTTCCGCCGGCGCCAGCCCCGGCAGATCGACCGCGACGCGGAATTGCGGATCATGATGCGGGCCGGTGCGCTCGACCTCGCGGTAAACGGGGGTCGGCAATCCCTTGCCCTGTGCCCATTCCTGGAGAACGGTCTTGGGATCGCGCAACGGACGCCGCGGCTTGTGCATGCGCTCGGTCCAGTTGCGCTTGACGAAATCGGCCGCCGCCGCGTAGCCGCCATCGAGGAAGACGGCGCCGATCACGGCCTCGCAGATATCGCCGAGCACGCTCTTGCGCAGGCGCGCGTCGGCGCTGGAGCCGACCGAGCCGAGCTTGATGTCGTCGAGCAGACCGAGCGACTTGGCGACATCGGCGCAGCTCTCCTTGCGCACCAGTTCGGCAAGTCGCTTGGACATCTCGCCTTCGTCGGCGTTCGGGAAGGCGTGATAGAGCATGTCGGAGACGACGAGCCCGAGCACGTGGTCGCCGAGGAATTCCAGGCGCTGATAGCTGTCACCGCGCTTGCGCCCGGACTTCAACGCGGAGACATGCGTGATGCCTTGTATCAAAAGGTTCGGATCGGCAAAGCTGTAGCCGATGCGTGCCTCGAGCCCCGCGTTCGCATCCGAGCCCCTGGCCTTGCTGCTCCGCACCCGCTTCTTCTTTGCAGGCGTCTTGTTTTCAGGCGTCTTGCTCTCAAGGCTCTTGGTCGCAGCTTCGCCGTCGGGGCCCGCTTGCGCCTCGGTCGGCAGGGTCGCGATGTCCTTGGCTTCGTCTTTCATCGGACGATTTTGAAGAAGCGATTCCAGCGCACCGCCCACGGCCAGCGCCAGAACATCCATGCATGCTCGCCTTCGGCGATCGAGAAGAAGATCATCTGGGCGCGCCCGATCAAATTCTCCTGCGGCACGTAGCCGACCTGGCCGAGAAAGCGGCTGTCGGTGGAGTTGTCGCGGTTGTCGCCCATCATGAAGAAGTGGCCGGTCGGCACGGTGTAGACGTTGGTGTTGTCGACGTAGCCGTTGTCGGCGCAGTCCAGCGTTTCGTAGGACACGCCGTTCGGCAGCGTTTCCTTCCAGCGCTTCACCCGGGAGACGCCGCTGCCTTCGGCGCCGCAGGGGTCCTCGCCGACAAATTCGCTCATGCGCTGCCGTTCGACCGGCGTGTCGTTGATGTAGAGCAGCCCGTCCCGCATCTGGATGCGGTCGCCGGGCAGGCCGATCACGCGCTTGATGTAGTCGGTGGAATCGTCCTTCGGCAGGCGGAATACGACGATGTCGCCGCGGTTCGGGTCCGAGCCCCAGATCCGCCCCGAGAACAGCGGCGGTGAGAACGGGATCGAATAGTGGCTGTAGCCGTAGGAATATTTCGAGACGAACAGATAGTCGCCGACCAGCAGCGTCGCCTTCATCGAGCCGGATGGGATGTTGAACGGCTGAAACAGGAAGGTGCGGATCACCAGCGCGATCAGGAGAGCGTGGATCACGACCCGGATCGTTTCGCCGACGCCGCTCTCAGTTTTCGTTCCTGAAGTCACGCTCATTGCTCTCTCAATTCCGGCGGGCGGTCACAGCGCGCCCTCCTCCCGCGAACAGCCCATCGCTCGCGGCCCAAGGAGATTGTCCTGATTCTGATAATGAGGGCCAATTCCGGCGTAAAGCCGAATTCGCCCAGCCTGATTTGCGTCCGCGGACTTTTAGACGGTTGTCGGAGGCCACGCAATCAAGGATCGCATCAAAACTGCATAAGCATTTGATTTTGAATGCGAATTATAAAATGATCGGTGCCCAATCAGGGTTTGGCCAGCGGCACGGCGGAAATAATGACGAAGGCCTGTGCCAACGGCCAGTCATCGGTGATCGACAGGTCGATCTGCGCCGTGAACCCCTCCGGCGTCAGGGCCTGGAGCCGGGCCAGCGCCCCGCCCGTCAATTGCATGGTTGGCCGCCCTCCCGGCAGGTTGACCACCCCCATGTCGCGCCACCAGACGCCGCGCCTGATGCCGGTGCCGAGCGCCTTGGAACAGGCCTCCTTGGCGGCGAAGCGTTTGGCGTAGGTTGCCACCACCATCTTCTCGTTCTTGGCGCGCCGTTCCGCCTTGGCCCGCTCGGCCGCGGTGAAGATGCGGTCGAGGAAGCGCTCGCCATGGCGGTCGATCACCTTGCCGACACGGGTGATGTCGATCAGATCGGAGCCGATGCCGATGATCATGCCCGGCTCCGGCCGCGGTCCATCGCCGCGCGCATGCTGCGCACCGTCTCGGCGAGACCGACGAACAGGGCTTCGCCGATCATGTAGTAGCCGATGTTGAGCTCCATGATCTCAGGCAAGCCGGCGATCGTCTCCGCCGTCGCGTAGTCCAGCCCGTGTCCGGCGTGAACCTCCAGCCCCGCTTCCCTCGCCAGCTTCGCTCCCGCCACGATCCGCCGCCATTCGGCCTCGGCCTTATCAGTGTGGCCGTCGACGACGGCGTCGCACCAGGCGCCGGTGTGGATCTCGATCACGGGCGCGCGCAGTTGCGCCGCCATCTCGATCTGGGCGGGATCGGCCGCGATGAACAGCGACACCCGGATGCCGGCATCGTTCAGCCGCGCGATATAGGGCGCCAGCGCATTGTGCTGGCCGACGACGTCGAGCCCGCCTTCGGTCGTCACCTCCTGGCGCCGCTCCGGCACGAGGCACACCGCGTGCGGCCTGGTGGCGAGCGAAATGCGCATCATGTCGTCGGTCGCCGCCATCTCGAAATTGAGCGGCTTGGAGATCTCGGCTTTCAGCCGCGCCATGTCCTCGTCGCGGATGTGCCGGCGATCCTCGCGCAAATGGGCGGTGATGCCGTCGGCACCGGCCTCGATCGCCAGCAGCGCCGCGCGCACCGGATCGGGATTGCGGCCGCCGCGCGCGTTACGCAGGGTCGCGACATGATCGACATTGACGCCGAGGCGGAGCGGAGGTGCAGGCATTTCGGGACTCACGGAATCACAGGAATAGACCAGGACGGAAGGCGTCTATCCATTAACACGTTCGGCGCGGGCGACGACCGCCTTCGCGCGCAGCTGGGCCAGGATCGCGCTCAAATGCTTGAGATCGTAGACTTCGAGATCGATCGTCGTCTCCGTGAAGTCCGGTGAGCGGCGCTGCATGCTGATGTTGTCGATGTTGCCGTCGTGCTCGGCGATCACGGTCGCGATCTGCGCCAGCGCGCCGGGCTCGTTGACGTTCTCGACCTTGATGCGGGCCGGGAAGCGCTGCGGCGCGGAGTCCTCGATGTCCCAGCGCACGTCAAGCCAGCGCTCCGGCTCTTCCTCGAAATCCTTCAGGGCCGGCGCCTGGATCGGGTAGATGGTGATGCCCTCGCCCGGCGTGACGATGCCGACGATGCGGTCACCGGGCACCGCGCCGCCGTTCGGCGCGAACTTCACCGGCAGATCGGAATTGATGCCGCGGATCGGAATCGCGACCGGGCTGCGCGGCGGTTCGGACGACTTCTCCTTGAGCTTGCCGGCAAGCCCCTTTTTGACGCCGTAGCGCGCGATGCGCTCCTCCTTGTAGTCGGGATACATCGCACGCGCGACGTGGGAGGCCTTGATCTCGCCGCGTCCCACAGCCGCCATGACGTCCTCGATCGAGGTTCGTGCCAGTCGCGGCAGCGCGCCCTTGAGCTTGTCGTCGGCGTATTCGATCTTGGCGCGCTCGAACAGGCGCTCGACGATGCGCCGGCCGAGACCGACATATTGATCGCGCACCGCAGTCCTGGTGGCGCGACGGATCGCAGCGCGTGCCTTGCCGGTGACCGCGAGCGTTTCCCAGGCCGACGGCGGCGCCGCTTGCGCTTCCGAGGTCAGCACCTCGACCTCGTCGCCGTTCTGGAGCTCCGAGGACAGCGGCGCAAACTGACCGTTGATCTTGCAGCCCACTGCGCTGTTGCCGACGTCGGTGTGTACGGCATAAGCGAAGTCGATCACGTTGGCATGGCGCGGCAGCGCGATCAGCTTGCCCTTCGGGGTGAAGCAGAACACCTGGTCGTGGAACAGCTCGAGCTTGGTGTGCTCGAGGAATTCCTCGGGGTTGGCGCTCTCCGAGAGAATGCCGATGGTGTGGCGCAACCAGGCGAACGCATTGGACTCGCGCTTGAGGAATTCGGTCGGCGAGCCCACGCCTTCCTTGTAGAACACGTGCGCGGCGATGCCGCGCTCGGCGATTTGGTCCATCGCCTCGGTGCGGATCTGCAACTCGACGCGCTGGTTGCCGGGGCCGATCACGGTGGTGTGGATCGAGCGGTAGTCGTTCTGCTTCGGCGTCGAGATGTAGTCCTTGAACCGGCCGGGCACGACCGGCCAGTTGGTGTGGACGATGCCGAGCGCGCGGTAGCAGGCCTCGATGTCGTTGACGACGACGCGGAAACCGAAGATGTCGGACAATTGCTCGAAGCCGACCGACTTGCGCTCCATCTTGGTCCAGATCGAGAATGGCTTCTTCCGGCGGCCATAGACCCGCGCCCCCAGGCCCCGGTGGCGCAGATTGTTGGAGAGCTGGTCCTCGATTTCGCCGATCAGATTGCGGTTGCGCTCGGCCAGCGCATCGAGCCGCTGCATCACCACCGAATAGGCTTCCGGGTCGAGGGTCCGGAACGACAGGTCCTCCAGCTCCTCGCGCATCTCCTGCATGCCCATGCGTCCGGCCAGCGGCGCATAGATGTCGAGCGTCTCCTCGGCAATGCGCCGTCGCGATTCCGTCGGCACGAAGTCCAGCGTGCGCATGTTGTGCAGGCGATCGGCGAGCTTCACCAGGAGCACGCGGACATCGTCGGCAATGGCCAGCAACAATTTGCGCAGATTCTCGGCCTGCTTGGCCTCCCGCGATACCAGTTCCAGCCGCTTCAGCTTGGTCAGGCCCTCGACCAGCGCGCCGATCTCGGGCCCGAAGATCTGGTCGATCTCGGCCCGCGTCGCTTCGGTGTCCTCGATCGTGTCGTGGAGCAGCGCAGCCACGATGGTGGCGTCGTCGAGCTTCAGGTCGGTGAGAATCGCCGCCACTTCGAGCGGATGGGAGAAGTACGGGTCGCCCGAGGCGCGGGTCTGCGAGCCATGCGCCTTCATGGCGTAGACATAGGCGCGGTTCAGCAGATCTTCGTCGGTGTTGGGATTGTAGGACCTGACGCGCTCGACAAGGTCATATTGACGCATCATGCGGGCGCGAGGCTTCGCCGGGCGCGCCACCGGCGCAGTCGGGGCCACGGCAACCGATTCGGTTGCGGCCTGCATCTGCGTTGGTGTGCGGCGTCGATATACCATGCCGTCCTGCCTTCAAACGGACCACGACAGAGCCCGTTGTATACATCTTAGCTCCGATCGCGCGCGTGTCCGATCAATTCAGTGACAGGGACAGGCGCGAACCGACGACGCTATGGTAACCACGAAAACGCAAACAAAAGCAAAGGCCCGAACAACGGTTCGGGCCTTTGATCAGATCACAAAGAAGTCGATGAGCGCGACGGGACGATTTACTCGTCCTCCTCGGGCTGCTCCTCGGGAGGCGCGAGGCCTTCGAGACCCTTCAGGAGCTCTTCTTCGGTCATGCGCTCAACCGCGACTTCGGTATCGTCTGCATCCACGCTTGCACCGGCGGAACCGATCAGCGGCACAGTGTCCGGCTCGGGCTCGTCGACCTCGACGAACTTCTGCAGCGAGTGCACCAGTTCCTCGCGGAGGTCCTCCGGCGAAATGGTGGTCTCTGCAATTTCGCGCAAAGACACAACAGGGTTCTTGTCGTTATCGCGGTCAACCGTTAGTTGTGAACCAGACGAAATCATGCGGGCACGGTGGGCGGCCAGCAGGACCAGGTCAAACCGGTTGTCGACCTTGTCGATACAATCTTCTACGGTGACGCGAGCCATCGACTGTCGCTCCGTTGTGGGTGGGACGAAATATGTGGATGAATGCCGGTAGTTATAGGTGCCGGGAGGGTTTCGCAAGGCCAATTTGTGATTTGGTCTCGCCAAACGGCTCTGCTACCCCCACATTGGGGCTGGGATGGGTGGTTTCCCGGGCTGCCGGCGACGGCGGCGCCGGGAGTGTGCGAGTTGGCCATAACTATACCTTGATTGCACCGACTTCTCCGGATTTGCGGTTTCGACGGGTTTCGGCGGGACTTTAGAAGTGCGCGGCTTGCTGTCGCCGCGCCAACAAAAAACGATCAATCACGAACTCTACGCGAGCAAACTGAATGTCACCTTCCTCTACCGACAAGATCGCGCTCTTCATCGATGGAGCCAATCTCTACGCGACGGCGAAAACTCTGGGCTTCGACATCGATTACAAGCGTCTGCTGAAGGAGTTTCAGAGCCGCGGGACGCTACTTAGAGCGTTCTACTACACCGCGATCATCGAGGATCAGGAATACTCCTCGATCCGGCCGCTGATCGACTGGCTCGACTACAACGGCTACACCGTGGTCACCAAGGCGACCAAGGAGTTCATCGACGCCTCCGGCCGCCGCAAGGTCAAGGGCAACATGGACATCGAGCTCGCCGTGAACGCCATGGAGCTCGCCGAGCACATCGACCAGATGGTGCTGTTCTCGGGCGACGGCGACTTCCGCTCCCTGGTCGAGGCCGTTCAGCGCCGCGGCGTGCGGGTCACCGTGATTTCCACGATCGCCAGCCAGCCGCCGATGATCGCCGACGAGCTGCGCCGCCAGGCGGACGTCTTCACCGACCTCGTCGAGCTGCAGTCCAAGCTCGGCCGCGACCCGTCCGAACGCCCCGCACCGCGTGACCGCGGCGACCGCGAGGCGCGCCACCACGCTCCGCAGTTCCTCCAGCGCGCAACCACGATGGCGCCGGCGAGGGGCGATGACGACTTCGAGGAGTGAGGCGGCCCGGTCAAGCCGCCAGCCTCTCAGCCTCGTCCCCGACCGTGACTGTCCGCTCTGTCCGCGCCTGGTCGCCTTTCGCGAGGCGAACCGCGCGCGCGAGCCATTGTGGCACAATGCACCGGTTGCGCCTTTCGGCGACATCAAGGCGCGCCTGCTGATCGTCGGCCTCGCGCCGGGGATGCAGGGCGCCAACCGCACCGGCCGTCCCTTCACCGGCGATTATGCCGGCGATCTGCTCTACGCCACGCTGCTCGAATACGGCTTCGCCAAGGGCCAATATCAGGCGCGTCCCGACGACGGCCTGAAGCTGGTCGACTGTCGGATCGCCAATGCGGTACATTGCGTGCCGCCGCAGAACAAGCCGCTGCCGGTCGAGATCAACACCTGCCGGCAGTTCCTCGCGGCTAATCTCGCAACGATGCCGAACCTGCGCGCGATCGTCGCCCTCGGGCGTATTGCGCACGACACCGTGCTCAAGCCGCTGAACCTAAAGGGATCACAGGCCCCCTTCGGCCACGGCGCCGTGCATCAGGCCGGCGCATTCAGGCTCTACGACAGCTATCACTGCTCCCGCTACAACACGAACACCCGCGTGCTGACGCCGGACATGTTCCGCTCCGTGTTCGCGAAGGTGAAGAGCGACCTCGATTAATCCTTAGACGAGCCCTTGGCCGGGTTGGCCTTCAGCCAGTCCAGGACATCGCCGGCGTTCCGGTCGGGCGGAAACACCGGATAGAACACATGCATGATCCTGGCGTCGTCGACGATCAGCGCGAGGCGCTTGATCAGCGTGAGGCCCGCGACCTCCATGGTCGGCAAATTCAGGGCGCGCGTGAGCACCAGCTTCTCGTCCGAGAGCACCGGGAACGGCAGATGCAGCCGCGAGGCCATCTCGGTCTGGTACGCGTTGCTCTGGGTCGAGAGGCCGTACACCTGCGCGGCACCGGCGGCCTTCAGCTCGGCGAACAGATCGCGAAATGCGCAAGTCTGCGGCGTGCAACCGCGCGCGCCCGGGATCATGTCCCAATCGTCGACCAGCGCGATCTTGCCGGGCTCGCCGGTGCGCGGATAGGCGAACACCACGGTCCGGCCACGCAGCGCCGACAGCGCGACTGACGTGTCGTCAGTGGCGAGCAGACTGACCGGCGGCAGCGTCATGCCTTGCAGGTGCGCGGCGCCGCCGTCATCCGCCGGGGCGGGAATCCGGGTCCAATCGACCTCGAGCAGGTTTCTCTGAGTCATCCCGCTATCCCCTCGCCCGCATCAGGCGGCCCTTCTCCCGGCTCCAGTCGCGCTTCTTCTCGGACTCGCGCTTGTCGTGCAGCTTCTTACCCTTTGCAACCGCGAGCTGTAATTTGGCGCGACCCCGCTCGTTGAAGTAAAGCTTGAGCGGGATCAGCGTCATGCCTTCGCGGTCGACCGCGCCCATCAACTTGTTGATCTGCTTGCGATGCAGCAGCAGTTTTCGCGGCCGCTTGGGCTCGTGATTGAAGCGGTTGCCCTGGAGATATTCCGGAATGGTGGCGTTGATCAGCCAGATCTCGCCGTCCTTGGAATCGGCGTAGGATTCCGCGATCGTGCTCTTGCCGTTGCGGATCGACTTGACCTCGGTGCCGGTCAACGCAATGCCGACCTCGATCGTATCCTCGATCGCATAGTTGAAGCGGGCCTTGCGGTTTTCCGCCATGACCTTGATCGGACGTTCGTTCTTGTCGGCCATGGAAGACAAACCTGATCGAGATGCGCGAGGACGCTAACAGTTTGGATGAAGCGAGCGCGTCAAGACTTCTTGAGGAGATCGCGGATCTCGGTCAGCAGATCGACCTCGGCCGACGGCTTTGGTGGAGCGGCAGGCTGCGCCTCGTCCTTGCGCTTCAACTTGTTCATGGCACGGATCACCAGGAACAGCACGAAGGCAATGATGATGAAGTTGATCGTCAGCGTGAGGAAGTTGCCCCAAGCCAAGACGGCGCCCTGCTTTTTCGCGTCCGCGAGATTTGCGGCGGTGACCTTGCTCGAAAGCGGCGTGAAGTAGTTCGAGAAGTCGAGGCCGCCGGTGGCCGCACCGATGATCGGCATGATCACGTCGCCGACCAGCGATGTGACGATGGCGCCGAAGGCCGCGCCGATGATGACGCCGACCGCGAGATCGACGACGTTGCCCTTCATGGCGAACTCGCGGAACTCCCTGAGCATCCGCGTGCCTCTTTCGTCGATCGCCATGAAAGCTCCCCGATCGGCTAGCGCGTCAGTTGATGAGGCCGGCATGAACCATCGCGCTGCGCACCGCAACGCGGGTCGGCTCGGTGACCGGCACCATCGGCAGCCGCAGCGTCTCGTCCAGCTTGCCGAGCAGCGACAGCGCGTACTTGATCGGCGCCGGATTGCTCTCGATGAAGAGGTTGTTGTGCAGCGGCATCAGCTTGTCGTGCAGCTTCAGTGCGGTGGCATGGTCGCCTTTCGCCCAGGCGGCCTGGAACTCCGAGCACAGCCGCGGCGCGACGTTCGAGGTCACCGAGATGCAGCCATGGCCGCCATGGGCCATGTAACCGAGGATGGTCGCATCCTCGCCCGAGAGCTGGTTGAAGTCCTCGCCCATCGCCGCGCGCTGCTGTGAGACGCGGACCATGCTGGCGGTGGCGTCCTTGACGCCGGCGATGTTCTTCAGCTCCCACAGCCGCGCCATGGTGTCGACCGACATGTCGATCACCGAGCGCGGCGGGATGTTGTAGATAATGATCGGAATCCCGATCGCGTCGTTGATCGCCTTGAAGTGCTGGTACATTCCTTCCTGGGTCGGCTTGTTATAGTAGGGCGTCACGACCAGAACCGCGTTCGCCCCCGCCTTCTCGGCGTGCTGGGCGAGCTCGATCGCCTCTTTTGTCGAGTTGGACCCGGCGCCGGCGACCACGGGCACGCGGCCTTTTGCTTCCTCGATGCACCATTCAACGACCTTCTTGTGCTCGTCATGGCTCAGCGTCGGGCTCTCGCCGGTGGTGCCGACCGGGACCAGGCCGTTGGTGCCCTCTGAAATCTGCCAGTTGACCAGGGAGCGGAACGCCGCCTCGTCCAGCGAGCCGTTCTTGAACGGCGTGACCAAGGCGGTGAACGATCCCCGGAATTTCGTCTTGGCTGCCATGGACTTCCTCCGTACGCGGCGATCTCGAGCGAGCCGCATTCATATCGGGTCTATCCCGCCGGTAAAAGACCCGCCTCGGCGTGACGCACCGTTTAGGCCGCGATTTTGCCGCGGTGGTGGTGCAAACCCGGCGAAGGTAAGCGGCTGTTGGTATTTTGTCCGCATATTCAATCAAATACAGCCAGATCTTGTACAGCTAGGTCTTGAGCCAATTGACTGATTCGGGGCGACGAAACGCCGTGATCTCCTTTCCGCGCGCCGCATGGCGATCCACCGGTCTGATCGTGTGCCTGATGGCAGGGCTGTCCGCGGGCTGCGCCGCCTGGGCCAAATCCAATGAGACAACCGCGGAGACCGCCAAGGAAACCGCTAAGGAAACCGCGAAGCCCGCCGCCAAGCCAGCCGCCAAGGACACTTCGAAGGGCGCGTCCAAGGGAACCGGTAAGGAACCTTCGAAGGACGCCGCCAAGGGGGCAAGTAAGGGCGCAAGCAAGGGCGCGACCAGTCCCCCCGCCAAGGATGCCGCGAAGAAGCCTGGCAGGGATGCTGGCAAGAACGCAGGCAAGGAACCTGCGAAGGACAAGCTGAGGCCTGCGGCTGCCGCGCCAAAGTCAACGCCGACCGCTGGCGCCTCTGTCCCGAGAACCGCACCCGCGCCGGCTGCGACGGCCACCATCAGACCCACCGCTCCGGCCCCCGCCAAGCCCGTCGCGGCTCCTGTCCTGGCTCCGGCGACCCGCCAGCATGCCGCCCCGCGCAAGCCGGTCACACCGGCTGCGGTTGCCGCGACCTCCTCGACGTCGCAAGCCGACAAGGACACGCTGGAGGCCGTGATCGAGCTCGTGCGCAAGCGCAAGGCGGGCGACGCCACCAATGCCGCGGGCACGATCTCAGATCCCGTGGCGCGAAAGCTCGCGGAATGGATCATCCTTCGCAGCGAGGACAATGGCGCGACTGTGGAGCGCTACCGCGCCTTCCTCTCCGCCAATCCGAGCTGGCCCTCGCAGACCTTCCTGCGCCGGCGCCTGGAGGCCGCGATGTGGGACGACAGGCGCGACGACCAGGTTGCGTGGTCGTGGTTCGAGAACGAATCCCCCGTGTCCGCCAAGGGCCGCTTCACGCTCGCCAAGGCGATGCTGGCGCGCGGCGACCGCGCCAACGCCGAACGTCTGGTGCGCGACGCCTGGCGCAGCGACCCGATGTCGGAAGAGACCGAGAACAACGCACTCGACCAGTTCGGCGCGCTGCTGACGCCCGGCGATCAAAAGGCGCGGATGGACACGCTGCTCTATGGCAGCGAGAACGAGGCTGCATTGCGTGCCGCGAAGCGCCTCGGGGCCGGCTATGTCGCACTCGCCAAGGCCCGAATCGCCTCCCTCAAGAAAGCCCCGAACGCACGTGCGTTGCTCGAAGCCGTGCCGCGCGAGCTGCACGGCGATCCCGGCTTCATCTTCAGCAAGATCCAGCTGCTGCGCCGCGAGGAGAAATTTGCGGAAGCCGCCCAGCTCATGCTGTCGGCACCGAAGGATCCGGGCCGTCTCTACAATCTCGACGAATGGTGGATCGAGCGGCGCCTCCTGGCGCGCAAGATGATCGACACCGAGGAATTCCGCAGCGCCTATCTGATCGCGCGCGATGCCGCCCTGCCCTCGCGCGACATCTACAAGACCGAGCAGGAGTTCACCGCCGGCTGGATCGCGCTGCGCTTCCTCAACGATCCCGCGGCCGCGACTCAGCATTTTGCCCGCATCGGGATCGGCAGCGTCAATCCGACCACGCTGGCGCGCGCCGGCTATTGGCAGGGCCGCGCCGCCGAAGCTGCAGGCCGCCAGCAGGAGGCGCGCAACGCCTACGCGCGGGCCGCCGAGCAATCCACCAGCTATTACGGCCAGCTCGCACGTGCCAAGCTCGGCCTGCCGCAGATCGAGCTCAACGCTCAGCCGCGCAGCCGCGGTGCCGAACGGCTGGAGATCGTGCGCGCCGCGCAGCTGCTCTACGAGCTCGACGAGCGCGAGATGGCGATACCGATGCTCGCCGACATGGGTGAGAACGGCGATCCTGAAGCGCTAGCCGGCCTTGGCGAGCTCACCCAGCGCCACAGCGACGCCCGCGGCATGCTGCTGCTTGGCAAGGCCGCGCTCAATCGCGGGCTGCCGTTCGATTTCTATGCCTATCCCGTCAACGGTATTCCGCAGTTCACGCCGATCGGCCCCGAGGTCGAGCGCAGCATCATCTACGCCATCGCGCGGCAGGAGAGCGCCTTCAACCCCTCGGTCGTCTCGCCGGCGCAGGCCTATGGGCTGATGCAGGTGACGCCGGACGCCGCGCGCTATGTCTGCAAGCGGCACGGCGGGACCTACGATCTGGGACGTCTGAAGAACGATTCGGCCTACAACGCCACGCTCGGCTCGGCCGAGCTCGGTGGGCTGCTCGAGGACTATCGCGGCTCCTACATCATGACTTTTGCCGCCTACAATGCCGGCCGCGGCAGTGTGAAGAAGTGGATCGATCGCTACGGCGATCCGCGCGACCCCAAGGTCGATGCGGTCGATTGGGTCGAGCTGATCCCGTTCTCCGAGACGCGCAACTACGTGCAGCGGATCATGGAGAACCTTCAGGTCTACCGCGCCCGCTTCGGCGGCGGCACGCGGTTGCAGATCGAGGCCGATTTGCGCCGCGGCGCCGGCAGCGTGGAGTAACTGCGTGCCCCTAACGACTCCGATGACAAAGCATCTACGCATGCAGCGCAGATAGGGCGCGCAATAATAAGAGACGAAAATGGATCAGACAATGTTGAGCGTCGTCCGTGCGGTACAGGCAGGCGCGACGACGATGAAGGGCGTGATCGACGCCACCGGACTATCTCGTCTCAAAATCGAACGTGCGTTGAATGCCCTAGAGAAGCAGCAGCTCCTGGTTCGAGACGGCCAGGGGTTTAGGTCGACCAGTCTGCCGAAGGCAGCCCGGCAGTGCGGATCGTGCAATGCCTGCTGCGATATCCTCGAGGTGGCCGCCGTCGACAAGCCCGTGAACCAGCTGTGCAGGCATTGGCAGACGGGCACGGGATGCACCATCTACGACCGCCGTCCGCAGATGTGCCGGTCCTTTGTCTGCGCCTGGTTGCAAGGTCACCTCGACGACGACTGGTTTCCAGCGAAATCGGGCATCATCGTGCATTTCAGCCAGGATGCGGTCAACGTCACCGTCGATGACCATTGCCCCGATCGCTGGCGCGAGGAGCCTTATTTCAGCAAGCTCGCCGAATGGTCGCTGAACGGCATCAAGAGAATCGGAAACCGCGGTTACGCGACCCTCGTTGTGTCCGGTGCCGATAAGTTCCTGCTGCTGGGACGGACCATCGTTCCCGAACCGACGCTGTTCGGAACAGCGTTCCTGCCGCTTACGGCCGACACTTTCCGGTTCTGGCGGGCGAAATCGCAGGAGCATTTGCAGCGGCTGCACGAGCGCATCGCCGAGATCGAGCGGATCAGACAGGAATTCGGCTCCTGCGCGATTCCCGACGAACTGGATGACGACCCCTACCCGCCCTATCGGTCGGCTCTTCTGCGCTGGTCGAATCACGCCTGAACTCCCACGCGGTCCACGCGGAGTAATTCGCCGTATGCCGCTCGATGCGCGCCGGTCGCGATCGAAACGTGGCGGCGGGCACGCGCGAAAGACGCCGCCCCGGGAGTTCGGGACGACGTCTTGAGGCTGGAAGCTACGCTACTTGGCGATTGCAGCTTGCGCGGCTGCGATCTTCGCCTTCACGGCATCGAGATTGAAGCTCGCGCCCTTCTGCATGGGCGGAAATTCGATCGCCGTCATCGCCAGCTTCTCAACCTGCTGCTGGACAAAGACAAAGCGCCAGAATTCGTATTTGAACCAGTCGAAGTATTGCTGGGCCCCGTATTTGGTCCCGCTATCGGGCCAGCCCGTGCGCTCGAAAGGATCGAGGCGAAGGTTGGTCAAATAGGGCACGTCAACCTTGCTTTTATCACCCAGCCAGCCTCCGGGCTGGTCGATGAAACGATACTTGTAGTCGTCGATGCGCACGGCCCCCAGCTCGCTTTCGCCGAAATAAAAGATTTCATGCCGATTTGACGGCCCCTTGCCAGTGATCATGTCCAGCTGATTGTAACCATCCAGATGGCACTTGTAGGTGCGGTCACCGATGTGTTTACCCTTTTTGAGCTCGTCGACGATGTTGGGATTGCCTGCAGCGGCCAGGAAGGTCGGGAACCAGTCCAGTCCGGACATGATGCCGTTCTCGACCTTGCCGGCCGGCACCTTGCCCGGCCAGCGGATCATCGCCGGCGCGCGGAAGCCGCCCTCCATGATCGTGCCTTTGCTCTGCGCGAATGGCGTCTGTCCGCCATCGGGCCAGGTGAAGACCTCGGTGCCGTTGTCGGTCGTGAATACCACGATGGTGTTGTCATCGACGCCCATATCCTTCAGCTTCTGCATCACGATGCCAACGTCGTCGTCGAGCTGCGCCATGCCGGCTTCATGGATGGACCAACCATTCTTGGAGTTGCGCATCGCCTGGTACTTCGGCGACAGGTGCGTAACGATGTGCATGCGGGTCGGATTGAGCCACAGGAAGAATGGCTTGTTGTCGGCCTTGGCCCTGTCGATGAAATTGAGCGCGAGGTCGCGGATTTCATCATCCACGGTTTCCATCCGCTTGGGATAGAGCGTTCCGGCGTCCTCGATCCTCTGCTTGCCGACCTTGCCCCAGCGCGGATCCACGGTGGCGTCGTCCACATTGGTCGCCCACGAGTGGACCATGTTGCGCGGACCGACTGTGTTCAACAGCTCCTGCGGATAAGCGGGGTGGGCCGGATCTTCCATCGCGTCGAGGTGATACAGGTAGCCAAAGAACTCGTCGAAGCCATGCACCGTCGGTAGAAACTCGTTTTTGTCGCCAAGGTGGTTCTTGCCGAACTGGCCGGTGGCGTAGCCCATACCTTTCAGCGCCGCAGCAATGGTCACGGCCTCCGCCGGCAAGCCGGTGGGAGCGCCGGCCTGGCCGACTGTGGTCATGCCGGTGCGGATCGGCAGCTCGCCGGTGATGAAGTTGGCGCGGCCCGCCGTGCAACTCGCCTCGGCATAGTAATCGGTGAACAGCATGCCTTCGGCGGCGATCTTGTCGAGGTTTGGCGTCCGCCCGGCCATCATCCCGCGGTGGTAGGCGCCGATATTCCAGATGCCGATGTCGTCACCCATGATGACGACGATGTTCGGCCGTTGCCCGGGCGCAGCGGGCGCCGGCGCCGCGGCTGGTTGCTGCGCTTGTGCAGGGCTCGTCAATCCGATGGCCGAAAGCGCCGAAGCGGCGGCGAGAGAACTACCACTTAACAAGAGATCGCGGCGTTTCATTCCGCCGCCGTTTGGTCCCGCGCTCATCTCAGGCTTTTCCGGAATCCTATCGTTACTCATGACGCGATCCTCTTCCTGGTGATGCACCTGAAGCCGACATGGCTTGCTGAGGTGTCGATCGGCTCGGCATGACGCGCTGCCGGACGATAGCGGCGGCAATAGTTAGGCGCGCAAAGATGCGAGCCGCCCTTAAGCACCTTGCGCGGAATTCTTATCTTCGGATCTCGGGCGTCGTAGCTCGCATTTTCGGGCCCACCCCGCGGATTTTGCGGAATGCAACACGCCTTCGGCGAATCGGCTTCGTGCACCGGCGAATACCAATCGGCCGTCCATTCCCAGACATTGCCGATCATGTCATGCAGCCCGTAACCGTTGGCCGGGAACGCTGTGACCGGCGAGGTGCGCTCGAAGCCATCGGTCGCCAGATTCTCGTGGGGGAAATTACCCTGCCAAATGTTCGCCATATGTTGGCCGCCGGGTAACAGCTCGTTACCCCATGCGAATTCGGCACCGTCTCGTCCGCCGCGTGCAGCGAACTCCCATTCAGCCTCGGTCGGTAATTCCTTGCCGGCCCATTTGGCATAGGCTTCGACATCTCGGTAGGCGACGTGCACGACGGGATGGTTCTCGAGCCCGCGCAAGTTACTGTGCGGCCCGTAAGGACGACGCCAATTGGCTCCGAACTTGAACGTCCACCATTCGCTCCAATGGTGCACGTCCACCGCTTGCTGCGGGGGTGTGAAGACGAGAGAGCCGGCTTTGAGCATGCGCGGCAATGCGCCAGGATAGTCCTTCGCATGGGGTGTCAGTTCAGCGAGGGTGACGTAGCCAGTCGCGTTGATAAAATCGCGAAATTGGCGATTGGTGACAGGCGTTCGGTCTATCCAAAATCCGTCCACAGTGACCCGGTGGACCGGCGCCTCCTCAGGATAGTGAGTCTCGGAACCCATCCGAAAAGTTCCGCCGGGGATATAAACCATCTCCTGGTTTGCTTGCCCCTCAACCGTTGGCCCGGAAAAACATTCCCCACCGGTGAAATTCATTTCATCTTGCCCCTCAACTAACCTTATGGCGGTGTCACGGACCTCCGATGGTTCGCGTTCTCACTCGAAGGCGAATATCCGCTTCCAGTCATTCTTCATGTCGACCACCGTCCATCGATTCACCGCTGCGGCGTCCAGGGCCTTGTCCAATTTCCCGAAGTGGGATTGGCGGTCGTAGGCATATTCGCGCTCGGCGTCAGTATGGTGGACGAGCAAACCGAACCGCGCGCCGGGGGCGAGCGTCGCCCATTGGAGCATTTCAAGGTCTCCATCCGAGTTGCCAAACGCCGCGATGGGGCGGCGGCCGATATGTTCATTGATTCCGATTGGCTTACCGCCCTTGTCATCGATGAAATTGACCTCGGGCAACCGGAACAGGACCGGGGTGCTGTCGCGCATCTCAAACCGGGTCTTGATCGAGGATCCGACCACCTGCTCTGGAGGGACGCCGTAGATTGCATCCGTCCACGGCCGCATGAACTCAACACCGCCGCCTGAAACGATGACAGTCTTGAAACCGTTCGCCCTAAGGTAGGCGAGCAATTCCAACATCGGTTGGTACACCAACTCGGTGTAGGGTCGTTTGAAGCGTCTGTCGCGCGCCGTCGCAAGCCAGTCCGCGACGATCGTCTCAAACTCTGCCGTCGTCATACCGGCGTGGGTGACCGCGACCAGTTCGGCAACGCCCTTTTCGCCGGAAGCTGCGAGCGCGTTCATCTCGCCGTCCAGCACCGCCGCGAAGGGCTGTTTGCCCTTCCATTCCGGGTGCATCGGAGCCATGCCCTTCACGCGAGCGAGCACAAAGGCAAGCTGCACATACATGGGTTGTTCGATCCACAGCGTGCCGTCATTGTCGAAGGTTGCGATCCGCTGTTGGGGCGGCACGAAATATGGGCCGCCCTGGTCCGTGACGCGCCTAACGAAGTCGACGATAGATGTCTTCGCCGAACCGTCATTCCAGGAAGGCAACGGATCGCGCTGGGATTGTGCCAGCGCCGACCTGGAGTAAAGCGAGGCTGAAAGCAGCGGAAGCACCGCCAGGGAAGAAAGAAGAGCGCGCCGATCCAGAAATTCAATGATTGGCGTCATACCCATCTCCAATTGCTCTGCAAAAGGGGTCGCAACATGCGATCATTCGCCGCGGGCAGCATCTCGTAGTGTTGAAGGATGCTCGAACGATTTTCTGTGGTCAGACGACGATCTCGTCTCCGTCAGCTATTTTCGGGTAATAGGTCTTTTGAGGGCAAGTAAGGCTTACAGAAACGGAGCGGCGCACTTCGGGGTTGATCTAGATCAAGCGATAGTCGCTGTAGGCGAAGGTGCAGGATCATGATCCCAGTCGCGCACGGCGGAATATCGAGAGGCGTCTCTCGCACGCCCTTGCTAAAGCTTTTGGAGGCGATCGATGTTCGAGAGCCGGTAATCCGGCGGTTAGCTGGTCTTAGTATTTTCTAACGATGGGCTTTGTCGTCGCAGGCGTTCCAGGCGCGGGCGGCGAGATTGAGAAGGTGACCCAAGTGTTCCAGCCGGATGGCCGATTTTCCGCGGCGAACTCTCCGTAAGCCTTCAGATTGAGATAGCCCTGCATGTCGCCGACCGGAAACAGAAAACCGATCTGGGGACCGACACCAGCTACCTGGGACTGGAAGCAACCGACGCGGTCACCTGCACCGCTATCGCAGCCCAGTCCCTTGTAGACATAGCCCACGAGGCCGACCATGACCTGCTTCGACAAGAACTGCGATGCACCCCAGTCGAAGTGCATGTCGACACCATTCTGATACTGCGTCGCCGTATTCTTGAAGTTGTAGGTGAAGCCGAGCACCCCGGAAAATTCGTGACCGGTCTGCGGATTGAAATAGGTGTAGCCGCCGCCGGCGTCGATCGCTCCGTGTCCGATGCCCAGGTTCGACAAACGATCGGATTGGTAAGCGCCGACAGGGATGTCACCGGTGATATAGGTCATGTAGTTGTGGACGCCGGCGTTCCAGCGCAATGCGAATTGCGGCGCCAGATCCCCAAAGCCCCACGTCGTGTCGCTGATCGTGTCGGACCGCGCGAAGGGAACATTGCCGAACGGCGTCGTGATCACGCCGGACAAGGTCCCCGCCAAGCTGGTGCCGACGACTCCATAGGCTGCGAGGAGCGAAACTGACGCCTGGCCGCCGAGCACCGGCGTTGCAAATACATAGCTCGGAAGCACAAGGCCGAGATCGCCGGTGGCGTTCACATTCAGATTCAGATTTGCGTTCACGGCAAAGTTGGCCGGGACCCTGCCGAGCGTAAATTCACGCGCCCGCGCGACGTCGGCGCCGGCGGATACGGAGGTGTGGTAGTAGATGGTCGCCAAGGACCAGCCCGGCTGCTGCGGCGTGGCCGCGAGGCTTCCGAAGAGGCCGGGGATCCAGAAACTGATGCCGTTTTCGTCGGCGACGGCAGACTGCGCAAAAAGCAACAGAGTGGACGTCAGGAGGGCTGCAGAAATAACTCTGCGTCGATGTGCTGGGACTGAGCGCTCGCTTTTCGCAGCAGCAAGCGCGGCTCTCACCGTCACATTGTGGCTCCAAAACTGGTCGCCTGAGAGTAGAACTGTACGCCATTGTGCGGCTTAGGCAAGTAGCAAGTTCAGCCATGACCCGATGGCCGAAAATAGATGAATGGATTGAGGGAAGCCACAGCGCAAATTGGATATGGCAGAGTCCGCGTGCGGCCCTGTGACAGACGGTTAGCTCCCGCGCACCACCCAGCCAAGGATCATCTCAAACAAAAGCCCCGGCGGTTTCCCGCCGGGGCTTTCCGTTAGGTCGTTAGACCGTACTTACCAGTTGCGCTGAGCGCGGAGGAGCAGAACGACCGAGTCCTGGTCCTTGAGCTCGTAGGTCGCGACCGGCTTGGCGGGGATCGCCACGACAGCGGCCGGGGTCACGATGCCAGCGTACTTCTGGTCGAGGTGGGTCCAGGCAACGTCAGCCGAGAACGTCAGGTTCTTGACCGGGGTCCAGCGGGTGATGAGACCCACCTGGCCGATCGCGAAGTCCGGGTTACACGAGGTCACGCCGGCAAACCCACCACCGATGATGCCACCACCAGCACCACCAGCGCCGCAGAGCGTGGTCTTAGCCAAGCTGCCGAACTGGGCCTGAGCGTAGGCACCGTAGATCGCGGTGTTCCAGTATGGATCCCAGTTATGGGTGTAGGCACCGCGGAAGCCCCAGGTCTTGATCGTTTCCTGCTGGCTGCCCGTGACGTACACGGTGTCGGGAGCCGAGGCGATGCCGAGGCTGCCGTAGGCAACGTTCGAGCCGCCCCACATCGTGTAGGAGCTACCCGCGAGGTTCTGGAAGTTGTAGCGGGTCGCACCGTCGGTGTAGACGCCCGAAATGTTGATCACGTCACCCGCACCAGTCGGGATGTTCTTGATCGACAGAGCCAGCTGAACTGCCCAGCCCCACTTGTCGTCGGGATGACCAGTCGGTTCGGACGCGCCGTAGTAACCGACGTGGTTGTCATGCGCAGCCACCGACGCCTGGAAGAGACCCCAAGCCTGGTCGACACGCACCATACCAACGAGGTTCGGCGAACGGGTGCCGCCGATGGCGTTGGAGCCGTAAGCAGCACCGAGTGTGCCGGCCGCAGTGGCGCCGGACATGTTCAGGTTGCCGGCCTGGTAGTACGCCGAGACGTCTTCAGCCGAGAACGACGCCGTCACGCCCTGACCGAAGTCAGCGGTGTAGGTGAACTGGTTGACACCAGTGACCGTGCCGGAACCGCCGACGAGGCTGTCGAAGTTGTTGCCCGGGTAGTTGGTCCAGGGCGCGTCGAACTGCGACACGGCCTTACCCATGGTGAAGCCGGCGAACTGGATGAAGGCGTAGTACACGCCGAGCGAACCGCCCGAGGTGGCGCCGTCGGTGCCGTTGACCGAGCCGCCGCCCGATCCAAAGAGCGACGTGGTGGTCGCACCAGGAGTGGTGGCGGTAGCCAGCGTGCTGCTGTATGCGGTGGTGCCGGTGGCCGAACCGGTGCCGACGTAGTTGCCGGAGGTCCAGGAGAACACGCCGTCGAAGAAGGTACGGACAACGCCGTACTCGGTCGCGGTGCGCGTGTCGATGTTGAGATCTTCACGAGCGCGCATGGTGTAGTAGTTCGTCAGACGGTTGCGGGAACCGTTGGCGCCCTGGGTCGTCGTGTTCAGATTGCCGCCGAAATCCGAGTTGGTGCCCAGCGCGACTTCAGCGCGCAAGTAACCACCCAGCTTGATGCAAGTGTCGGTGCCGGGGATGTAATAGAAACCCGCACCGTACAGGGAGCAGATCTTCACGTATTCGACCGCTTTGGCCTTCACGGGGAGATCGGCTGCCTGCGCTCCGCCAACAGCGATCAGACCCGCTGCGGAACCGAGCAAAAGGCTCTTAACCAACTTCATGTTAAACCTCCAAGTTTGCCATAGGGAAGGTTCCGGATCCGCTGGGTGAAGACACCCTAAGGTTGGTTCCCTTGTCCCTTAAATTCACCGCTTAGTCGCTTCGCGCCTTCGGACACACCCGCTGAACGCGAGGGACTTAAGCGAACCACCTAAGACGGGACGACCTCGGGATGCCCCCCTCCGTCGCTCAGTCACAATTACCGAACGCCCTTGCACACACAACAACAGAACGCTTCAGAACCGGCCGATGGAGCGTGTTTTCCGACGGGTGTTGCACAAATAACACGCAGATGTGATCAGAACGACTTTGTAACACCTTGAATCTGCGGCGTTTTTTCGACGGGTTTCATTTGCCGTCCAAAGTTCCGGCACGGGCCCCACATGAGCGGAGATGCTCTGTTGTGGGGCAAGGCGTCCGAATCGTGGAATCAACCAAGGACCCGGCACGGACCAAACCCTCGGGAACTGGCTGCCCTGATTAGTAGGCGGCCGCGACGGCCGTCCTCATCCGCGCGCTTGAATGTCGATATGATCCGGCGGCAAGCCGGCCTGATGTCGTAGATACATAGCCTCGTAAGCCGTCTCGAGCCGCCTGGCGTAGAGCGCCGCATCAAAGAGTGATGCGGTCAGGCGGTTCCCTTGCAGCCGTCCGCGAATATCCGCCAGCTTCTGTTTATCGAGCGCTAGCTCGATCGCGAGTGCTTCATAATCCGCACGCGTTCGCGTGATCAGCTCGGGCAGACCGACAGCGCTCAGCAAGCTCGCGGCCACGCGGCCGGCGAAACTATTCCCGATATGGGTCACCACCGGCAGACCGGCCCACAACGCATCGCTGGCCGTCGTATGTGCGTTGTAGGGCAGCGTGTCGAGGAAGAGGTCTGCGAGGCGATGGCGCGCCAGATGTTCGGATGAAGACGCAACGCGCCTTGCAAACACCAGTCGATCCGGGTCGACGCCCCGGCCCTTGGCTTCCTTCCGCAGATTTGATTTTGCGATCTCGCCCACGTCGGACAGCCACAAGACCGACTGATCCACGCTCTTCAAGATCTCCATCCAGGAGCCAAAGACAGCCGGATTGATCTTGTAGGCATTGTTGAAGCAGCAAAACACCGTCCATTCCTGCCGCAAATCGTGATCGGCCCGATTGGGCGCAGCATCGTCGATCGTCGCGACGTGATTATCACGCGGCATGAAGCTGCCGGGCAGACGAACGACCTTCTCGTCGAAGAACTGGCTGTTTTGATCTGGCAGCACGATTGGATCGGCAATGATGTAGTGGAAGAGCTCCCTGCTCCCCAGCGTTCCCGCGAAGCCAAGATAGTTGACGACGATCGGAGCCGGGCTGGACGCAAACAACGACAGCCTGGCATTATGCGTATGGCCAGCAAGATCGACAAGAATATCGATCTGCGCATCGTCGATCGCTTTCAGGACTTCACGGTCGAGCTTGTGCTCGCAATCGACAAAGCGATGAAATGACTTTTCGAGCCGCCTGCGCAGATCGCTGTTGTCGTCAGGACCGATTGAAAACGCGTAGGTCTCGAAGCGGTCGGCATCGTGATTCTCGAAGATCTCGGCAGTGAGATACCCGACCGGATGCTTGCGAAAATCAGGTGAAACATATCCGACCCGGATCTTGTCGTGGCGACGGATGTCACCCCCTGACCTCGTTTTGGAGACATGCGGGAGCTTTGCCCTGACCCAGGTCCTGGCGCAGCCGAGCTGATCATCGGGAGAATCCGTCAGGGACAGCAAAGCAAAGGGAGAGCTATTGGCCTTCCCGAGCCGTATTGCTGCCGTCAACCGGCCGATCTCTTCGTCCAGATTGTCCCAATTGCACAGGTTCATCTTCGCAAGAAGACGCAAACCCTCGATACCCTCGAGGTCGGGCCTGATCGACACCGCCTTGTCGAAGGCGATGAAGGCTTCGTCATGGCGCCCGAGCTCGGTAAAGACGTTGCCACGGCCGATCCAGGCCCCCTCTATGTCGGCCTTGATCGCGAGCGCCTTGTCATACGCGGCAAGAGCCTCCTCGTAACGCTTCAGCCCCCACGCCACATTGCCGCGACCGAGCCACGCCTCGGCGAGATCAGGCTTGATCGACAGCGCCCGCTCATACGCCGCGAGCGCATCGTCACGGCGCTTGAGCTCGGTGAGAACATTGCCGCGGCCAAGCCAGGCTTCCGCCAGGTCAGGCCGGATCGACAACGCCCTGTCATAGGCAGCCAACGCCTCGTCAAGGCGTTTGAGATCGAAGGACACGTTGCCCCGACCAAGCCACGCGTTCTCCAGGTCGGGCTTGATCGAGAGCGCCCTGTCGTAGGCTGCCGAGGCTTCGTCGTAACGCCTCAGGCTCCAGAAAAGATGGCCGCGGGCAACCCATGCGCTCTCGAGATCAGGCTTGATCGAGATCGCCTTGTCGTACGCGGCAAGCGCCTCGTCGTGGCGCTTGAGATCGGTGAAAACTTCACCCCGGCCAACCCATGCACTCGGGAAATCCGGCCGGACCGACAGCGCCTTCTCGTACGTGGCAAATGCGTCGTCGTACCGCCTGAGATTCCGGAGTGCATTGCCTCGACCAAGCCATGCAGTCTCCAGGTCAGGCCTGAGCGACAACGCCTTGTCGTAGGCGACGAGGGCATCCTCGTAACGCCTGAGCTTTTCAAGGCAGCCGCCCTTGCTTGCGTAGGCATCGGCAAAGTTCGGATTGTAGAATGTCGCCTTGTCGAATTGCTCGATCGCTTCGCCATAGCTTCTCGCGAACTCGGCAAGGATCGTACCTCTGTTGTGATATGAAAGGGGATTGCGCGGATTCACCGCCAATGCGCGCGTGAAATAGGCCAGAGCTTCCTGAGGCCGGTTCAGCGCTTTGAGCGCATATCCATAATTGCTGAGGGCCTCGTCGCTGCTTCCGTTCAGGGCCACGGCCGCCCTGAGATGGATCTCGGCCTCGGCAAACCGGCCTTGTACGAGCTTCACCACGCCCAGGAGATGTTCGACTTCGAAGATGTTCCTGGCGGATTTTGCGATCTGCTGCAGTATTCTTTCCGCTTTGACCAAATCATGGGCGTGAAAGGCTTCGACAGCACGTCGAAATTTGGTCTGCAGTTCACCCGCCAAGTCCATTCCTCCCTCGGGACGTCGGTCAATCATACCATCGGTCCCGACATTGCAAGATGAGACCGTAGCGGCGTCGCGCGGCCGTCGAGGGACGAGCGAGCGTTTCAGCCCGGCAGCCTTCGCTGATTACGGCGACGCCTGGCGCGGCGGAGCGGCTCCTGGGCCGGCGAGCGAGTTATCCCGACTAAACTAATAAGAGCGCCTGTCCCGCAACCTGACACGGGACCCTGTCGGCCAATCGGAGAGCGATCACCGCTCCATAGCTTGGGGCGAATCGCGGAAAGATTCAACCAAATCAATTGCTTGCAGGTCGATCACTTGAGAGAAGCGGTCGGTGACAAAGGCAGTTGTCCACCGCTCAAGCCCACCCGCCGCTTGGTTTCGCAATTCGCTGGGAATATTCGAGCAAAAACACACGCTTCCAAATTGACCAGCCCGAGTAATTAGATGCATAAGGCTCGCACCGGAGAGGTGGCCGAGTGGCTGAAGGCAACGCTTTGCTAAAGCGTCATACGGTCTCAAGCTGTATCGAGGGTTCGAATCCCTCCCTCTCCGCCACCCCGCAGCAGAATCCGAGATCTGTGCGTTCCTTCACCTGACACGCGACGGTGGCCTCATGCCGCCCCGAATCCGGTTGGCGGAGCACGAGGGAACCTGATTCAGCGAAAATCAGCTTTCACCTGCAAAACGACGGCCAGGACGTGATCTGCACTCAGTGGGCGGAAACCCATGCCCTCGCCTCGCGCTGGGCGGCCGAGATATCGGCGTCCGACATCTGCCCGGCGACTTCCTGGCGCAGCGTCACGGCGTCCTTGCGGCCCTTGAGCGCGGCGAGGTTGAACCATTTGTGCGCGGCGACGAGATCGACGAGACCGGAGCGTCCGCTCGCCCAATAGAGGCCGCGCTCGAACAGCACGTCCGACAGCGCGTCTGCGTCGATCGGCGTCGCGGTCTCCAGATCGAAAGTACCCTGAAACATAACGCATCCCCTTTTTTTGTGCCGTCCCGTCCCCCGAGCGCGGCTCCCGTCCAATCAACTGTTCAACTCATCCCCGAGGCTTCTTGCCCGTGCCGTTTGCCGGCTTGTTGGAGGTAATGATGGCGGGCAAATTTGAATGGCAGTTTAAGTATCGCGATGAAGCAGACGTAAACGCGCCCGCGCCAGGCGCGTGCGACAAATGCAAGAAGTCCCAGTTTTGCAGGCACTTCTGCAATTCGTCAGATTCGGTTTACCTTGGGATTTTGGGAGAACGATAACCATTGCACACGGTGACGTCGGTTCTGCGGCGTCCCCGCCCGCTGTCGTCACCAGTATTCAAGAGACAGCAATGGTCCCAGGGGAGCTGCGGCGTCCTGGATCGCCCGATCGGAGCCGGGCGATGACGCCGCGAATGGACCAGCGGCGCGCGAACAGCGAGCAATTGCGCCGCAGCCTCCCTGCTCGAGCAGGGCGCGCATATGAAGAAACATATGGCTGGAAGCTCGACTGCGGCCATCCTTCGAGACGCCCGCCTGCGGCGGACCCTCAGGATGAGGGATGAGGATGCGGCAGCAGCAACGCAGATGGGTGCAGCTGAGCCTCATCCTGAGGAGGCCGCGAAGCGGTCGTCTCGAAGGACGAGGCGCTCGCTCAGGCGCCGCTGAGACCTCATATGCGAACCCGCCTGCTCAAGGGCAGAACGGCCACGTCGCGATCAGATCAACAATGTCGGGATATGGGAATGCCGGCAATACCCCGGCCTCATCAGAACGAGGGCGTCGGCGAACACGTCAGGACCAGCTTCCACGTTGGCCCGAAGGCCACTTGTGAAATTGCGGAGCCCCTTACGGAGAACCGCACGAACGAAGAAAACTTGTTTCTTCTGCCGGACCGGCCTTTGGCGAGCGAACCCGCGAAAGAGAACGATCCGACCGTTGACCTGATGTCTCGCCGACACCCTCTATCGTCGACCAGAACCTTTTGAGAGGCGCTGATGACGTGCCGGCTCTCTAGGAGCCGGCAACTTCAAAAAGCGAAGTTACTTCTTCTTGGCGACCTTGCGGGTCTTCTTCGCAGTCTTCTTCACTGCGCTCTTCGCCTTCTTCGCCTTCTTTGCCTTCTTAGCTTTCTTGGCCATGTTGCCCTCCGATGTGTGAGATGGCTTAATCGCTGCATGCAGTCGGGGATCGAGTGCACACTCATCCCGAATACACCAACACAACGAAAAAAACAGCGTCTCGCTTAAAGAAGTGTTGACGACGCAACGCGCCTGCGCTTGGCGAACGCGATGCAAGCGGTCTGCATGACGTGTGCTTGCGATCGCGGAGAGTGCCCGCAGCATCGACCTTTGCGAGAGATGCGATTGCAGAAAAACGCTATGCAGAAAGTATTTTTTTGCGCGCGCGCATCGCGCGCGATCGTTGCAATAATGCATCCTGCCGATCGCGCGAGCGCCTCGCGAAGGCGTTTCGCGGACTCTGAGTCGCGACTTTTGGCAACGAAAATATTTTAATGATTAACGGCGCGAACGCTCGTCAGAGCGCGTGCAAGTCGCCGTTTTGCGCGAATCGCGTGACGGCGATTCGGTCGGCGTATCGCGTTCGATCGGGATGAAGTTCGTCGCCGAGGATGCGCGCGAGCGTCGCATCGCGAACCGAAGCGAGGTGACGACGCCCGTCCGTCACCTCGTTCGAACGCGCGAGGTCAGATGCCGAGCTTGGACTTGAGCAGCTCGTTGACGCTCTGCGGGTTGGCCTTGCCGCCGGATGCCTTCATCACCTGGCCGACGAACCAGCCGAGTGACTGCGGCTTGTCCTTGACCTGCGCCGCCTTGTCGGGATTGGCCGCGATGATGTCGTCGACAACCTTTTCGATCGCCGAAAGATCCGTGACCTGCTTCATGCCGCGGCTTTCGACCAGCGCGCGGGGATCGCCGCCCTCCTGCCAGACGATCTCGAACAGATCCTTGGCGATCTTGCCGGAGATCGTGCCCTCGCCGATCAGGTCGATGATCCCTGAGAGCTGTGCGGCATCGACCGGAGAGTCCGTAATATCCCGGCCTTCCTTGTTGAGACGACCGAACAGCTCGTTGATCACCCAGTTCGCGGCGACCTTGCCATCGCGCGCGCGGTTGGCGAGCTTCTCCAGCACGGTCTCGTAGAACACCGCGCTCTCGCGCTCGGCGACCAGCACGCTGGCGTCGTAGGCCGACAGGCCGAGATCCGCGACGAAGCGCGTCTTCTTCTGGTCTGGCAGCTCGGGCAGCTCAGCCTTCAGCTCGTCGACGAAGCTTTGCGAAAACTCCAGCGGCAGCAGGTCGGGATCGGGGAAGTAGCGATAGTCGTGCGCCTCTTCCTTGGACCGCATCGACCGCGTCTCGCCCTTGTTGGGGTCGTAGAGCCGGGTCTCCTGGTCGATCGCGCCGCCGTCCTCGAGGATTTCGATCTGGCGCCTGGCCTCGTACTCGATCGCCTGGCCGATGAAGGTGATCGAGTTCATGTTCTTGATCTCGCAGCGGGTGCCGAGCGGCGCGCCCGGCTTGCGCACGGAGACGTTGACGTCGGCGCGCAAGGATCCTTTCTCCATGTCGCCGTCGCAGGTGCCGAGATAGCGCAGGATCGAGCGCAGCTTGGTCACATAGGCCTTGGCCTGCTCGGCATCGCGGATGTCGGGCTTGGAAACAATCTCCATCAGCGCCACGCCGCAGCGGTTGAGGTCGACATAGGACATGGTCGGCGACTGATCGTGCAGCAATTTGCCGGCGTCCTGCTCCAGATGCAGTCGCTCGATGCCGATGGTGGCGGTCTTGCCTCCGTCCAGTTCGACCACGACCTCGCCTTCGCCGACGATCGGCGACTTGTACTGGCTGATCTGGTAGCCCTGCGGCGAGTCCGGATAGAAATAGTTCTTGCGGTCGAACACCGAGCGCAGATTGATCTGCGCGTTCAGCCCGAGGCCGGTCCGGACAGCCTGTCTGACGCATTCCTCGTTGATGACGGGCAGCATGCCCGGCATCGCCGCGTCGACCAGCGACACATGCGAGTTCGGTTCGCCGCCGAACGCGGTGGAGGCGCCGGAGAACAGCTTCGCGTTCGACGTCACCTGAGCGTGGACCTCCAGGCCGATGACCATCTCCCAGTCACCGGTTGAGCCCTTGAGAAGCTTGTGGGGTGCGGCAGGTGCGTTCATGGCTTGACTGGTTCCTTTATTGGTCCCTTGACCGCTCGCGCTTCACCGGCTTCGAGAAGCCCGTTGAGCGACCGAAGCACATCGACCGGCTGGCGCAACGCGATCTCGCGGCGGCCCATCACCTCAATCTCTCCGAACAGCGCGTCGACCTCCGGCGAGGAGGCGAACACGAAGCCGTCGAACGACGTGCTCTGCTCCTCGAAATCGCTGGAGATCTCAACGCGGTAGCCGTGCGCCTTGAGACGATCGACGACCTCGTCATGGAGGGCCTGCAAATGGGTTGCGATGAAGAGATAATCGACGCGGCGCTTGGCGAGCACGCTCTCCGCGCCTTGCAGCATCTCGACCTCGAAGGCCTGGATATCGGCATGCAAGATGTCGAGATGCTTAATCTTCCTGTCCCTGAAGAAGGCATCGACCTCGAATTTACCCTTGCCAACGAAGGCCTTGACGAATTCGGCCCGCAGTCCGTTGCGCGCGAAATTGTCCTGACCGGTCTTCAGGCAAGCGGGATCCGGCTCGACCAGGATGACCTCTGCCTTGGGCCGCGCCTTCTTGAGCCACATCGAATAGTGGCCCCAATAGGCGCCGAGCTCGATCATCGAGGGCGCTTCGCCCAGCCGCTTCAGCAATTCCTGGAAGACATATTCTTCCAGCGGCTCGTGGACGCCGCGATTGATGATGAGCACACTGCTGAAAGGTCCGTAATAGGCTCCGGGCCCGATGCCCGGAACCTTCAGGCCGTTATGCAGATAGACCTGGTCGCCTTCGACGAGGCCTGCCATCGGGACGCGTTCGATCAGGAGGTTGAGCGGATCGGAAACGATCTCGCGAAAACGGCCGAATAAATCCTCCGGCTTCGCTTTCGGACCCGTGAAACCAGGCTCGCTCATGCGGATGCACTCCCACCCAGCGTATCGGCGATGCGCTGCCATTCTGCTTCAAGCGAATCCGTGGCCACGGGCTGGCCAGCCTGGCGGTACCAATAGCCGGCATTGCCGAGGTCGCCCTCGACCCGGTGCAGATAGGCGTGCACCCAGGCGGCCTCGCGGCTGCTCTCGTCCTGGACGATTCTGTGCGCCTGGTCCCAGTCGCCTTTGGCGGCCCACCACAGTGCGGCGAGCGGCGCGCTGAGATCCGGCGGCGGCGCGACGCCGTCGAGGCTGGCGATATACGCCGCCATGTTCACCACCATTTCGCCGGCGTGAAGCGGCCGGCGGCCTGCTCGATCACCTCGCCGAGCGAGAACAGCGTCTCCTCGTCGAAGGGACGGCCGATCAGCTGCAGGCCGAGCGGCAGGCCCTGCGCGTCCTTGCCGGCGGGCACGGCGATGCCCGGCAGGCCCGCCATGTTCACGGTCACCGTGAAGATGTCGTTGAGGTACATCTCGACGGGGTCCGCCCCGCCCTTCTCGCCGATGCCGAAGGCCGCAGACGGCGTCGCCGGCGTCAGGATCGCGTCGACGCCCTTGGCGAAGCAATCCTCAAAGTCCTTCTTGATCAGCGTGCGCACCTTCTGGGCGCGCAAATAGTAAGCGTCGTAATAGCCGGCCGAGAGCACATAGGTGCCGATCATGACGCGGCGCTTCACCTCGGCGCCAAAACCTTCGGCGCGGGTGTTCTCGTAGAGCTCGTTGATGTTGCGGCCCTGCTCGCGCAGGCCGTAGCGCACGCCGTCGTAGCGCGCGAGGTTGGAGGACGCCTCCGCCGGCGCCACGATGTAATAAGCCGGCAACGCGTATTTGGTGTGTGGCAGCGACACTTCGACTAGTTCGGCGCCTGCCGCTTTCAGCCAGGCCGCGCCCGCTTCCCAAAGCTTTTCGATCTCGGCCGGCATGCCGTCGAGCCGGTATTCCTTGGGAATGCCGATCTTCATGCCCTTCACGGACTTGCCGATCGCGGCCTCGTAGTCCGGCACAGCCATGTCGACCGAGGTCGTGTCCTTCGGATCGTGGCCGGCCATCGAGCGCAACAGCATCGCGGCATCGCGCGTGCTGCGCGCGATCGGACCGGCCTGGTCGAGCGAGGAGGCAAAGGCGACGATGCCCCAGCGCGAGCAGCGGCCATAGGTCGGCTTGATGCCGACCGTTGCGGTGAACGCCGCCGGCTGGCGGATGGAGCCGCCGGTGTCGGTCGCGGTGGCGCCCATGCAGAGCAACGCGGCCACGGCGGAGGCCGAGCCGCCAGACGAGCCGCCCGGCACCAGCGTCGCGTTGCTTCCGTCGCGCCGCCAGGGATTGCCGACCGGGCCGAAGCACGAGGTCTCGTTCGACGAGCCCATCGCGAACTCGTCATTGTTGAGCTTGCCCAGCATCACCGCGCCGTCGCGCCACAGCTGCGAGGTGATGGTGGACTCGTAAGTCGGCACGAAATTGCCGAGGATTTTCGAGCACGCCGTGGTGCGCACGCCCTTCGTCGCGAACAGGTCCTTGATGCCGAGCGGAATGCCGGCGAGCGGCCCCGCGTCGCCCTTCCCGATCCTGGCGTCCGCCTCGCGCGCCATGGTCCGCGCCTGGTCCGGCGTCTCCATGACGAAAGCATTGAGCACACGCGCGGCTTCGATCGCGTTCAGATGCGCGTCGGTCAGCTCGAGGGACGTGAAAGTCTTGGCCGCAAGGCCCTTGCGGGCCTCGGCGAGCGTCAGCGATGTCAAATCGGTCATTTATTGATCGGGCTGCAGAAGAACGGAGACAGGGACTTGTCGTTGGCCGGGTCGTCTTTTTTGGCGGACGCTTTGGCCGCCGCCTCGATCTCGTCGAGCACGGCATTGACGGCGACATTGGGGTCGGCGGCCTTGCCCTGCCGCTCCATCTTGTCGAGATAGTTCATATAGGCCTGATAGGCCTTCTCGTCGTCGCAAAGCATGCACATCGGACCACGTCCTAAGACTCTTTAGTTTGACGCGTTTTCTTTACGCGAACCGGCTTCCACTTCGCTCGAAAACGCTATGCAAGTTACTCGACGACCTTCGGCACCAGAAAGAAGTGACCTTCGGTCGCGGGCGCGTTGGCAACGATATCGTCGGCGATCTCGCCGTCATTGACCAAATCCTGCCGCTTCTTCATCTGCATCGGGGTGACCGAGGTCATGGGCTCCACACCCTCGACATTGACCTCCGAGAGCTGCTCGACAAAGGCGAGCATGGCGTTGAGCTCGCCCTGCAGATGCGGAACCTCGCCCTCGGAAACCGCAATGCGCGCCAGATGCGCGATGCGGCGGACGGTAACGGCGTCGACGGACATTATATAAGGCCTCTCACGGCAAAACCTAAGTGCCGTATAGCAGAGGCCGCTTTTGCGCCGCAACCGGCGGCGAGATCTATCCAGCCAGCGCTTTCATGCGAGCCAGGGCCGATTTGGCGAGATCCCGGGTCAATTCGGCTGCCGGGACCTCGCGGCCGAGGGCGATCGCCTGCCCGGCCCAGAGATTGGTGAAATCTACCCTGCCCTGCTTTTCGGCAGCCGCCTTCAGCGGTCCGAGCGCGGTTGCGGCATGGGGAAATGGCGGCGCGTCCGGCGAAATCGGGCCGGCCTCGCGCATCAGGCGGTTCTGGACGCCGCGCGCCGGCCGCCCCGTCATGACATTGGTGATAACGGTGGAATCATCCCGCCCCTCGGCGAGCGCCGCGCGTGCCGCTGCACTGACTTTGGATTCCGGACAGCGCAGATAGGCACTCCCGATCTGCACGCCGGCCGCGCCGAGCGCGAAGGCGGCTGCAATGCCGCGGCCATCCGCAACGCCGCCGGCCGCAATCACCGGGACCTTCACCGCGTCGACCACCTGCGGCACCAGCGCGAAGGTGCCGGGCTGTTCCGAGATCTTGTCGGTCAGGAACATGCCACGATGACCGCCGGCCTCCGCGCCTTGTGCGATCACCGCGTCAGCGCCGTGCTGCTCGAGCCAGACCGCTTCCCTCACCGTGGTCGCCGAGGAGATGACGAGACATCCGGCCGCCTTGACCCGCTTGAGCAGCGCGGCCTCCGGCAGGCCGAAGTGGAAGCTGACGATCTCGGGCTTCAGCTCCTCCACGACCTCGCAGAAGCCGGCGTCGAACGGCGCGCGGTTCGCGGCATTGATGGGTGCGGCGGGATCGAGGCCATGCTCATTGTAGTAGCCCGCGAGGCGCTGCTTCCAGCGCGCCTCCGCCTCGGCTGTGAGCTCGACCGGTGTGTGGCAGAAGAAATTCAGGTTCACCGGCGCGGAGACGCGCTGCCGGATGATGTTGACCTGCTCGCGTGCCTTGTCCGGCGACAGCATCGCGCTCGGTAGCGAGCCGAGCCCCCCGCCTTGCGCAACGGCGATCACCAGCTCCGCGTCCATCACGCCAGCCATCGGCGCCAGCACGATCGGGAATTCGGTCTTGAAGAGATCGATCAGTCGACGGTTCGGCCACATGGTTGTTCTCTCGCAGTTTAGGCGGACACGCTGGAATTTCGCCGGCCGGTTAGCAGTTGCTCGGCCTCGGTCGCAATCCGTTCGACGATTTCGGCGGCGGACGGAATATCATGGATCAGGCCGACAGCCTCGCCGGCAAAGACCGCGGCGACCTCGAAATTGCCCGCGGCCTTTGCCGCGGCATATTCGACGGTCACCTCGGCGGCGCGCTGCATCAGCTCGATCTCGCGGCCCGTCCAGCGCCTGATATGATCGTTGACCAGCGTTCGCGCGGTGAACGGGGCCGGCCAGAACAGGCTGCGCGACCAGTCGACGATGACGCCGCGCACCGTGTCATTGGGATCAGCGTCGCGAATGCGCTGCTTGGCTTCCTCCGCGCCATTGGCCTCCACGCTGGCATAGAAGCGCGTGCCGATCAGCACGCCGGAGGCGCCCAGCATCATCATTGCGGCCAGCCCGCGACCATCGGCAATTCCGCCGGCGGCAACCACCGGCACCCGCCCGGCCGCGAGATCGACGATCGCAGGTACGATATCGACGGTGGTGCGCGATGCGCCGTGGCCGCCGGCCTCGGTACCCTGCGCGATCAGGATGTCCGCACCGGCGTCGAGCGCCTGCTTCGCCATGTCCTCGCTCTGCACCTGGCAGATCAAGCGCACCCCGCACGTCCTGATGCGCGCTGCAAATGGCGCGGGATCGCCGAATGACAGCATGATCGCTTGCGGATTGGCGTCGAGTGCGATGTCGAGAAGTCTTGGTTTTTTTGCGAGGCTCCAGGTGATGAAGCCGATACCGAACGAAGCAGAGCCGCTCAATTGCCTGGTCTCGGCCTCGAGCCGCTCCTGATCGCCGTAGCCACCACCCAGGATCCCGAAGCCGCCGGCCTCGCTGACCGCCCGCGTCAGCCGGCTGCCGGCGATCGTGTCCATTGGAGCCAGCAGGATCGGATGTTTGATCCCCAGGAGCTGGGTCAGCGGCGTGATGATCGGCATGGCTCCTCCGCTCTCGACACGAACATTAGTCCAGAATACCATTCTCTAAAATTGAATTCTAACGAACGCTACCATCTCAAAAGAGAAACGATATTATGGAACTCAGCGACATCCAGACCTTCGCTGCCGTCGCCCGCACCGGCGGCATCACCCGCGCGGCCGAAGAGCTCAACACGGTGCAGTCGAACGTGACCCAGCGCGTGAAGGCGCTGGAGGCGGAGATCGGTACACCGCTGTTCGAACGCCATAGCCGCGGCATGACCCTGACGGGCGCGGGCAAAAGGCTGTTGCCTTACGCGCAACGGATGTCCGCACTCGCGCGCGAGGCCGTGCTCGCGGCCTGCGACGACGGCGAGCCCAAGGGACCGCTCGCGATCGGCTCGATGGAAACGACCGCGGCGGTGCGGCTGCCGCCGCTGCTGGCCGATTTTCATCGCCGCTTTCCCGCCGTCCGGCTGAGCCTGCGCACCGCGCCCACCGCCGACCTCGTAGCGTGCGTGCTCGAACGCACGCTCGACGGCGCCTTCGTCGCAGGTCCGATCGCGCATGCCGATCTCACCGCGACAAGCGCGTTCCGCGAAGAGCTGGTGCTGGTCAGTGCGCGGCGCTGGGCCACGCTCGCCGACCTGCGTGCCGGCACGCCGGAATCCGGCCCGACCGCGCTGACGTTCCGCACTGGCTGCACCTACCGGCAGCGGCTGGAACAGATCTTTGTCGAGTTCGGCTGGCCGTCAGCCGCACGCTTCGAGCTCGGCACGCTCGACGGCATGATCGGCTGTGTCGCCGCCGACATGGGTGTGACGCTGCTGCCGCGCGCCGTGGTCGAACGCAGCGCGATCAATGGCAGCGTGTCGATGCACGCGCTGAGCCATTCGCACGCGCAAGTCGAGACGCTCTTCATCCAGCGTCGTGCCGGACATCAAACCAGCGCGCTGAACGGGTTTTCCGCCTGCCTGAAGCAGGACGACGAATTCATCGCGGCCTGAGACCCCAGCGCCGCAGTGGCCCAGATCGCCTCGATCAGCCCGAACGGCCAGGCCCCTTGCAGGAAGCCGTAAGCCGAACCGGGCACGCAGAACATGGCGAACAGCAGCACGAACCAGTGGCTGCGGTGTTCCAGGGACCAGCATCGCCGTCACGGCGAACATGCGATCCCGGCAGCCCCCGCAACTCGGTCTCCTCGACAATTCGTTCGACCCATAGTAGGGCAACGCCATGGATTGGCGGCTTAAAGCACTTGCGTTCCGTGCGCTCGATCTCCCCGGCGGGGCTCAGGCGCACTACTTCTTGCAGCGCCACGTCACGCGGAACTGGCCTCGCCGAGATGCTACGCTTGATGCTCTTGCCGGAATCGCCCGGCGCGTTGTAGCGGACTACAGTGCCGTGAGCGATGCGCTTCCTGGATCGGTCTTGGAAATCGGCGCCGGACGCGATCTGGCCGTTCCTATCGCCCTCAGGGCGCTTGGCGTGCCGAAGATCATGCGACGTCGAGCGGCTGGCGAAGCTAGATCTGATCCGGCATGCAGGAAGCAGGCTCGGCGGCAAGTTCGAGACTTGGGATGACCTTGCGCGGTCGGGGATTGAGTATCGGGCCCCTTACTTTGTGAACGATGACGGAACGAAAGTGGATTGCTCCTGCTCGAACGAGGTTCTGGAGCACGTGCCGGCAGACCAGCTTGTAACCCTTCTCAAGGGATTGCGCGCCGTCACCAATGGCCTCACGACGCATTCAATCGACTATAGCGACCATTATGCCAGGTCGGACAAGGCAGTTTCGAGACTGAACTTCCTCCGCTATTCGGATGAACAGTGGCGACCGTTCAACAGTGGCAAGCAGTACGTCAATCGGCTGCGCCACAGCGACTACTTGCGACTATTCCGCGAGGCAGGATTCCAGATACGGGAAGAGAGCTCGGTGATTGGTGAGCCGCCGCCGGGCTTGGAGGTTGCAGAGCAATTCAGGCGCTATGAGCCGCCCGATCTATTCGCAATTAAGGGGCGCATCGTCACCGTCTGAGCCGCCTTTCGTGCGGCTTTTCCATGTTGTAGCACCGCAGCGCGACGCGTGATATGCGCTAGTCCCATGCCGGCTCTCATCCTGCCTCTCGTCGATGCCGCAACCCACTGGCCCGAACGCGGCGGGTTGGTCGGCCTTGATCTAGGTACCAAGACCATTGGCGTTGCTGTGTCCAATCCGGACCGCCGGTTGGCGACCGGCGTCGAGACGATCCAGCGCAAGGCGTTCAAGCAGGACGCCGCCCGGCTGCTCGCGATTGCCAGTGAACGCAAGGCCGTCGGCTTCGTGCTCGGCCTGCCCATCAACATGGACGGCAGCGAAGGCCCGCGCGCGCAATCGACCCGGGCGTTTGCCCGCAACCTCGCCGGCCTGACCGCGCTGCCGATCGGCCTCTGGGATGAGCGTCTATCGACTGCCGCGGTCGAGCGCGAATTGATCGGCATGGACGTCAGCCGCGCCAAGCGCGCCGAAGTGATCGACGAGCACGCCGCGATCTTCATCCTGCAAGGCGCGCTCGACCGCCTCGCCAATCTGCGCGCAGCCCCGGGGCCTGACTGATCCATGGCCGTCGTGATCGCGGCGCTCCTCCCCGTCTTTATCCTGATCGTGCTCGGCGTGGTGCTGAAGCGCACGCTGATGCGGCTCGATACGCAATGGAACGGGCTGGAGCGGCTGACCTATTTCGTGCTGTTTCCGATGCTGCTGATCCAGACGCTGGTGAAGGCCGACCTGTCCAAGGTCCCGGTCGCAGGCGTCGGCGGCGCGCTGCTGCTCTCGGCGCTCGCGATGTCGCTGCTCTGCCTCGCGCTCCGCCCGGCCCTGTCGCGGCTCGATATCGACGGCCCCGCCTTCACCTCGATCTTCCAGGGCGCGATCCGCTGGCAGACCTATGTGGCGCTGTCCGTCTCCGCCAATATGTTCGGCGAGGTCGGGCTGGCGCTCGCCTCCGTCGCGATGGTGGCGATCATTCCGCTGGTCAACGTCCTCAGCGTCGCGGTGCTCGCCCACTACGCAGCGCCGAAGAAGCAATCCGCGCGCACCGTTGTCATGACGGTTGTTCGCAATCCCCTGATTTGGGCCTGCGTGATCGGCCTCGTCATCAACGTCGTCCATCTGCCGTTGCCGAAGATCTGGCATGAGGTGGCAGATGCACTTGGCCGCTCCTCGCTCGCCATCGGCCTGCTCGTCACCGGCGCCGGCCTGCATCTTGAAGGCCTGCTCCGCCCCAGCACGGGCGCCGCTATCGGCGTGGTGTTCAAGCTGGTGCTGATGCCCGTGATCGCGCTGGGGCTCGCCGTCTGGTTCGGACTGTCCGGCGACAGTCTCGCGATCGTCGCGATCTGCGCCGCAGTGCCGACCTCAACCAGCGCCTATGTGCTGGCCCGCCAGATGGGCGGCGATGCCCCGCTACTGGCGCAGATCATCACGCTGCAGACGATTTTGGCGGCGATCACGATGCCGATCGCGATCGCGCTGGTGGCCTAACTCCCCAACCACATCGTCAGCACCACCGCCGTCAGATTGTTCAGCGCATGCAGCACGATCGTGAGCCACAGTGAGTTGCTGCGATAGCGCATGTAGCCGAACCAGAGGCCGATGGAGAAGACCTCGGCGAGGAAGTACAGGTCGTATTGCAGGTGCACGACGGTCCACAGCAGCGACGACAGGATGATCGCGCCGGGGACGCGCAGGAAGCTCGCCGACCAGCCGCGGTAGAGGAAGCCGCGCGCCAAAACCTCTTCGGACATCGGCGCCGCCACGCTGAAGGCGAACAGCAGCATCGCGGCGGCACCCTTGTCACGGCCGGATTTCAACAGATCGGTCATGAAGCCCGGCGTCGCCTCGCGGCCGAGACTCCGCGACATCGTCTCCCAGGCCACCACGATCAGAATCAGCCCGACGGCGCCGAACAGGAGTTGCTTCCATGACGGCCAATACAACGCGAGATAGTCGACGAAGGACGCCTTCTTGATGCGGATGGCCAGCCACACGGCGGCCAGCGTCGCCGGCAGGCCCATCGTGACCGAAAACGCGAGCGACGCCGGCTCGCCACCGACGTGCTGCAGTGATGCGAGGTCGATAGGGTCGCGGGCGACCCAGACCAGATAGACGATGGCCCCGATCTGCCCGACGAACATGGCTGCGAAGATAGCGATGCCCCACAGCGCCGTGCCCCAGAATTTCCAGACCCGCGGCGCCGGCGTCTCGGTGAGCGGAGGATTATCGGGATTGAGGGAGTCCATTAAAGCGCTTTCGTTTGAGAGGCTCACGGCACCGCCCGCTCCAGCAGCGCGCGCACATCGCCGCTCTCGAGCTCGACCGCGCCGTACATGCTGGCGTGGTTCGTGGCGAGGCGCGTGGCGGCGAACAGTCCGGCTTGACGCGGTGACACGCCGTTGAGCGCGGCGGCGGCCGCAAGCAGCGCCAGCTTCTCGACCGCAAGGCGGGCAACGCGCTCGCCGTCGGCGCGCCGGAAGGTCTTGCCGATGAACGAGACGGCATCACCTGCCCCTGGCAGACCGTTCGTTTCGGCAGCAAGCGCTTGCAGCACCGCCATCGCCGCCTCCGGCTCGCGCGACAGCGCGCGCAGCACGTCGAGGCACATCACGTTGCCCGAGCCCTCCCAGATGGCGTTGACGGGAGCCTCCCGGTAGTGGCGCGCCAGAATGCCGTCCTCGACATAGCCGTTGCCGCCGAGGCATTCCATGGCTTCGTAGAGGAACGGCGGCGCGCTCTTGCAGGTCCAGTATTTGATCGCAGGCGTCAGCAGCCGCATGTAGGCGGCCTCCGCCGGATCGTGCGGCGTCCGATCGAAGGCGCGACAGAGCCGCATCACCAGCGCCGTGCTCGCTTCGACGTGCAGCGCCATATCGGAGAGCACAGCCTGCATCAAGGGCTGATCGGCGAGATGTTTCTGGAACACGCTGCGGTGCCGGGCGTGATGCAACGCGTGGGCGAGCCCCGAGCGCATCAAGCCGACCGAGGCGATCGCGCAATCCTGCCGCGTCAGTTGCACCATCTGGATGATGGTGCGGATGCCCTTGCCCTCGTCGCCGACGGCTTCCGCATAGGCACCGACGAACTCGACTTCGGACGACGCATTGGAGCGGTTGCCGAGCTTGTCCTTCAGCCGCTGGAACTGGATCGCGTTCACCGACCCATCCGGCGCGAAGCGCGGCATGAAGAAACAGGTCAGTCCCTGGTCTGCCTGGGCCAGCACCAGGAAGGCGTCGCACATCGGCGCCGACATGAACCATTTGTGGCCGGTGATGCGGTAGGCGCCTCCGTCGCGCACCGCGCGCGTCATGTTGGCGCGCACGTCGGTGCCGCCCTGCTTCTCGGTCATGCCCATGCCGAGCGTCATACCGCGCTTCTCCCACCACGGCGCAAAGCTGGGATCGTAGCTTTTCGTCGACAGCACCGGCATCACCCTGGCGAGCAGATCAGGCTGCATCGCCAGCGCCGCCACGGAGGCGCGCGTCATCGTGATCGGGCAGAGATGGCCGGTCTCGACCTGCGCGCCCATGTAGAATTTTGCCGCGCGGATGACCTCCGCGGCATCGCCCGCGGGTCTTCCATCCGCGGTCCACGTCGAATTGTGCACGCCGGCACGGGCGCTGTGGGCCATCAGTTCATGATAGGCCGGATGAAACTCGACCTGGTCGCGCCGATTGCCCTTGGCATCGAAGGTGCGCAGCTTCGGCGTGTTCTCGTTCGCGACGCGCCCCCGATCGGCCATCGCTGCCGAGCCCCAATGCTTGCCGAACTCCGAGAGCTCCCGTTCCGCCGCCGCAGCGCCATTGGCCCGGACCGCCGCGACCAGCGGCTGGTCCACGGCGAACAGATCGACGTCCTCGAACGGCGGCGACTGGTTGAAGACCTCGTGGGTCGCGAAGCTGGGCTGGGTCATCTCGTGTCCTCGGCGCGGAATCAGTTCCGCCGCGGCTGGATCGGGAAATCATAGGCCGCCCCTCCCGCCCCCGGCAGTGAAAAGTGCCACCACTCCTTCGCATAGTTCACAAAGCCTTGCCTCGCCATCGCAGCCACCAGCCGCTTGCGCCAGGCGCGCTGATCCGGACTGATCGTCGGTCCGGCGGTGTGCCCTTTCACGTCGGTGCAGTCATAGCCGGTGCCCATGTCGACGCTGCCCTCCGGCAGTCGCGCCTCGACCGGCGCCGTGCAATCAGCGTAGGCCTTTGACGGGTCGTATTTGCCTGAATTGTCCGCCTTGAGATCGACCAGCGTGAGATCGAGCGCCGCCCCCGTCGAATGCTGCGAGCGGCTTGCGATGTAGCCGAGGCGGAACAGCTCGGTCTTGGGAATTTTGGGATTGTAGCGCCGCTCGGCGGCCGTCTCGTGGCCGTTCTGCGACCACCTGACCATGTCGAGCGAGGCCCGCGCCGGCCGGTAGCAGTCGAACATCTTCAGGGAGAGATTTTGCGCCGCTAGTTCCTGCTGCACCGCCTTCAGCCGCAGGCCAACCTCCCGCTTCACCACGCATTCGCGGGCCCCGTAGCCGGCGAGCGGACGGCCGACGAAATTGTTCGAGGTGGCGTAGCGGATGTCCTGGATGATGCTGGGATCGATGTCGTGCAAATAGACGAAACCGCCCGGGAGCGATTGGGCGTGAACGTATGAGGTCGACAGAATTGCAACAAGCGCAGTCAGAATCGATTTGGCCAAAAGCGTTCGAACTCCCCCAGTCTCGGACGCGAGCACAAGAGCGAACTCGAAGTCACGTGGCTCGATCGCGCGAACGCTGGCGTCATTGAACCGATGAAACTTGACCAATTCGGCGAACCACGCTGCGTTTCGCTCGATCTGGCCTACGGCTGCGGCGAGAGATGCCTCGGTAGAGGTTCTGAAGCCTTTACCCGCATGCCTTTCTCGGCTTTCTGGATCGCACGCTCCGCCTCGTCCAGGGCTGAGAGAATGTCCTCGTCAACGTGGGTTGAACCGACGATCTCCGGCTTGCGATCCACCCAGAGTTTCTTCGCCAGCCATCCCGTAAGCACGGCACCTACCGTGACCCCTACCGGGAAAAGCAAGGCGATCACTTGGTTGGTGGGTCATCGGAGACCTCCCAGGAAAACGTGTCCAGCCAAGTGTACGGCGAAACCGAACACGGCGCAAACCGCACCGATCCCAATCAATAGACCGTTGTCCGTGCCTGGCGGCAGAATGTTGAAGATGAACTGAGCCGCGGGCACTTGGACTGACGACGAGGTACAGATCGGGGGATAACTCCCCGCCCCGGCATTGGCCCTTGCCCCCCCGGCCATCCCCGCCTATAGCTCTCGCTTTAATGACATCGAAATCGACCTTCGTCCTCGGCCACCGGCATTTGCTGGGCATCGAGGGCCTTTCCGCGGCCGACATCACCGGCCTCCTCGACCTGTCCGAAGAATATGTCGAGCTCAACCGCCAGGTTGACAAGAAGCGCACCGTCCTGCGTGGACGGACGCAGGTAAACCTCTTCTTCGAGGCTTCCACCCGGACCCAATCCTCGTTCGAGCTCGCCGGCAAACGGCTGGGCGCCGACGTCATGAACATGTCGGTGTCCTCCTCGTCCATCAAAAAGGGCGAGACGCTGGTCGACACGGCAATGACGCTCAACGCCATGCACCCGGATATCCTGGTGGTGCGCCATCACGCCTCCGGCGCGGTGGAACTGCTGGCCCGCAAAGTCGACGGTTCCGTGATCAATGCCGGCGACGGCGCGCATGAGCATCCGACACAAGCCCTGCTCGACGCGCTGACCATCCGCCGCAACAAGGGCCGGCTCGAGGGCCTCGTGGTCGCGATCTGCGGCGACGTGCTGCATTCGCGCGTCGCCCGCTCCAACATCATCCTGCTCAACGCGATGGGCGCCCGCGTCCGCGTCGTCGGCCCCTCCACGCTGCTGCCGCCCGGCATCGAGCGCATGGGCGTCGAGGTCGCGCGCGACATGCGCGAGGGGCTCAACGGCGCCGACATCGTCATGATGCTGCGGCTCCAGCGCGAGCGCATGAACGGCTCCTTCGTGCCGTCGACCTCCGAGTATTTCCATTATTTCGGGCTGGACCAGAAGAAGCTCGCCTACGCCAAGCCAGACGCCCTCGTCATGCATCCCGGCCCCATGAACCGCGGCGTCGAGATCGACACTGCGGTTGCTGACGGCGCACAGTCCCTGATCCGCGAACAGGTGGAAATGGGCGTGGCCGTGCGCATGGCGGTGCTGGAAGCGCTCGCCCGCAACCTGCCGAACGCGTGATGCTCATGTTGACCGACCGCCGACCCATCCTGCTTGCCAACGCCCGCGTCGTCGATCCCTCCCGGGATTTCGATGGCCCCGGCGATGTCCTGATCGCCGACGGCATCATCCGGGAGACCCGCCGCGGCATTGGCGCTGCCGGCGTCCCCGAGGGCACCGACGTCGTCAACTGCGCCGGCAAGATCGTCGCACCCGGCCTGATCGACATGCGCGCCTTCGTCGGCGAGCCCGGCTTCAGCCATCGCGAGACCTTTGCATCCGCGAGCCAGGCGGCTGCGACCGGCGGCATCACCACCATCATCTGCCAGCCCGATACCTTGCCGGTGATCGACAACTCGGCGACCGTCGACTTCGTGATGCGTCGCGCCCGTGACACCGCGATCGTCAACATCCAGCCGATGGCAGCGCTGACGAAGGGCATGCACGGCGAGGAGATGACCGAGTTCGGCCTCCTCAAGGCAGCCGGCGCGATCGCCTTCAGCGACTGCGACAAAAGCGTGATCAATGCGCAGGTGATGCGCCGCGCGTTGACCTACGCGCGCGATTTCGACGCGCTGATCGTGCACTACACCGAGGATCGCGATCTCGTCGGCGAAGGCGTGATGAACGAGGGCGAGTTCGCCTCGCGGCTCGGCCTGATGGGCATCCCGAACGCGGCGGAGGCCGTGATGCTGGAGCGCGACATGCGCCTGGTCGCGCTGACCGGCGGCCGCTATCACGCGGCCTCGCTGACCTGCATCGAGTCGCTCGACGTGCTTAAGCGCGCCCGCGACGCCGGCCTCGCCGTGACCGCCTCGGCCTCGATCAACCACCTTGCGCTGAACGAGAACGACATCGGCCCTTACCGTTCGTTCCTGAAGCTGTCGCCGCCGCTGCGCACCGAGGACGACCGCCGCGCGCTGGTCGCCGCCGTTGCCTCCGGCCTCGTCGACGTCATCATGTCCGACCACAATCCACAGGACGTCGAGGTCAAGCGCCTGCCTTTCGCGGAAGCAGCCCCCGGCGCCATCGGGCTGGAGACCATGCTCCCGGCGGGCCTGCGCCTCGTGCACAATGACGAGTTGGACCTCAAGACGCTGATCCGGGCGATGTCGACCCGGCCGGCCGAGATTTTGGGATTGCCTGGCGGAACCCTGCGCACAGGCAGCCCCGCCGACGTCATCGTGATCGACCCCGATGTGCCCTGGGTGGTCGATCCCGCCGATCTCAAATCGCCCTGCAAGAACACGCCTTTCGACGAGGCCCGCTTTACAGGCCGCGTGGTGCGCACCATTGTCGGCGGACGGACGGTGTACGAACATGTCTGACGTGCGGAGCTGCAGCCAGGGAATTTGCAGACATGGAATTTGCAGACATGGCGCTTGAATTGTTTCTGCCGGTGGCTTTCGTCATCGGCTACCTGCTCGGCTCGATTCCGTTCGGGTTGATCCTGACGAAACTCGGCGGCACACAGGATATCCGCTCGATCGGCTCCGGCAGCATCGGCGCCACCAACGTGCTGCGCACGGGGCGCAAGGGCCTTGCCGCCGCGACCCTGCTGTTCGATGCGCTCAAGGGCACCGTGGCGGTGGTAATCGCCGGCTACATCGCCGGTCCCAATGCCGCGATGCTGGCCGGGCTCGGTGCCTTCCTAGGCCATCTCTTCCCGGTCTGGCTCAAATTCCGCGGCGGCAAGGGTGTCGCCGTCTATATCGGCATCATGCTCGGGCTGTTCTGGCCGGCCGCACTGGTGTTCTGCCTGCTCTGGTTGGCGACCGCCTTTACCGCCCGCTATTCCTCGCTCTCGGCCCTGGTGGCCTCGTTCATCACCCCGCTGTTCCTGTTGTGGTTCGGCCAGCCCGCACTCGCAGCGCTGGCGGCGGTGCTGACGCTGCTGCTGTTCTACGCTCATCGCGAGAATATCAAGCGGCTGCAATCGGGCAAGGAAAGCCGGATCGGCGAGAAGGCATAAGCCGGGAATCCACGGATACCGCGGCACCCCTTCTGCATTATATCGCAAATGGTGTTCGCAACTTGCAGCCGAATCACGGCTGTATGGACGAACGGGTTCCAGGCCTTGGCCCTGATCGTGGGCATGGCTCTACGCGGTTGCTCAGAATGAGCGAGAAGATTGTCAGCGCGCAAGAGGATGGCGATTTGCGAGGTGCTACCTGCACCGCGGCAAGCCGGCTGCTCTCGACGACGGATATCTGGTCTAGTGCGCCCTCGCCGGTTCCTGCTCCCAAGCCTGTGCCCGTTTCGCCACCGACGCCGCAGCCTGCTCGCATCGCGCAAGCTCCTCTGACTGTCGAGGCCGTGACCGCCGCGGCGCCAGTTGCGTCCGCGCGGCCCCGCGCCAACCCATGGCCGCCGCAAAAATTGTCGCTGGCGCTCCAGGGCGGCGGCACCTTCGCCGCTTTCACTTGGGGCGTGCTAGAGCGGCTGCTGGAAGAGCCATCGATCGCGATCGACACCATCAGCGGCGCCAGTGCCGGCGCGATCAACGCGCTGCTGCTCGCTTCCGGTTTCGCCGAGGGCGGCCGCGAAGGCGCGCGCGCGCGGCTGAACCGGTTCTGGATCCGGCTGATGCACGAGGCCTCGTTCCGATCGCTGATGCTGATCGGCGGTTTCTCGCCGGCGGGAAGCTCGGTCGCGTTCGGCCCGACGCTACGCTCCGGCCAGTTCGATCCGTTCGATCTCGATCCGCTGCGGCAGGCGCTGTCGCGCGACATCAACTTTTCCGCCTTGCGCGACCCCCGCTGCCCTAAGCTTCTGATCGCGGCGACCCGGATCCGCGATGGGCAGCAGCAGATCTTCCGCAATGACGCCATCACGGCCGACGTCGCGCTGGCCTCGACCTGCCCACCCTTGGTTCATTGCGCGGTGGAGATCGACGGCGAGGCTTATTGGGACGGCGGCCTCGGCGGCAATCCGCCCCTGCTGCGGCTCGTGCAGGACACGACGAGCGCCGAAATCCTGCTGGTCCAGGTCACGCCGGCGCGCGACAGCTACGTGCCGATCACGCTCGCGGCGATCGACCGCAGGCTGGATCAGATCGCGGCCAACGCCGCCCTCAATGCCGAGATCGCGGCGATCGAATGGGCGCAATCGCAGGCCGCATCGTCGCTGCGGCTCTCCAGGCTGGCCGCGGAAGATTTCGTCGACGGCCTGGCGCAGCGCTCGTCCACCGATCTCGGCCGCGGCTTCATTCGCGCGTTGCACCGCAGCGGCCGCGAGGCCGCCGGGCGCTGGCTCAAGCAAGGTACAGATCACAGTGCAGCGCCGGCCGCATCCGGCCAGCGCAGCGTTGCCCTCGAACCTGCGCTAGCCTGATCTCGCCAGCGCCTGCTCCAGGAACCACGCCGTCGCCAGCGCATGCGCGTCGTTGCCGAAGCGCGCGATCACCTGCACGCCGATCGGCAGGCCATTGGCCTTGAGCACCGGCACGTTGACGCAAGGGTTGCCCATCAGCGTCCAGAGCCGGTTGTAGCGGGGGTCGCCGGTGCTCGCGAGCTCCTTGGCCGGCGGCGTGCCCGGCGCCGAATAGGTCAGCAGCACGTCGAACCCCTCGAACAACTCGCCAAGCTCGCGGCGACCGCGGCGGCTGACCCGGCGTGCGTCGTCATAGTCCTTGGGTGTGAGACCGACCGTCGCATCGAGACTGGCGCGCAGCATCGGCGCGATCTCGTCGTGCCGTTCGGAAAATTCCCAGGCGAGCGCGCGATGCGCCTCGAAGTCCTGAATAATCGGATGGATGCGCCAGGCCTCCTGCACCGCTTCCGGCAGATCGATAGTCTGCACGCTGGCGCCGGCCCGCGTCGCCGCCTTGATCGCGGCTTGCAGCCCCTCCTCGGCGGCCGGCTCCACGTCGCCAGCGAACTCCTGCCTGATAACGCCGATGCGCGGCGCCTTCGCCGGGACGATGCCGGCGAATTCGGTGCGGCCGGTCATCGCCAGCAGTCCGCGCGCGAGATCTTCCGCGCGCGCGCCGAACAGGCCGAGCGTGTCGAGCGCCCACGAATAGCATTTGACGCCGACCGTCGGCAGCATCCGGAACGACGGCTTGATCGCGGCGGTGCCGCAATAGGCGGCGGGCCGGATCACCGAGCCGCCGGTCTGGGTGCCCAGCGCCAGCGGGATCATGCCGGCACCGACGGCCGCGGCCGAGCCCGAGGACGAGCCGCCCGGCGTATGCCCGAGATTGTGCGGATTGAGCGTCGGGGTCGGATCGCGCGAGGCGAACGCCGTGGTCGTGGTCTTGCCGATGATTGTGGCGCCTGCCCGCTTCAGCATCATCACCACAGGCGCGTCCGCGCGCGGCTGCCAGCCGCGATAGATCGATGATCCCATCTCGGTCGGAAAATCGGCGGTGTCGATGATGTCCTTGATCCCGACCGCGATACCGCGCAGCGGCCCGGCGCTTTGCGCCTTCGCGGATTTGTCGTGACGGACAAAGGCGTGAACGTCCTTCTCCCGCGCCTCGATGGCCGCATGCGATTGCGCGATGGCGGCCTCAGGCGAAAGCTCGCCTGCTTCGATGCGGCGCTGGAGATCGGCAAGTGAGATCATGGCAATACCCTTCTTATTGGGATCGCTTTTAGCATCGGGGCAAGGTCGCGCAAGCGTACGCAGCTGTTGCCCACGCCCTCAGGTTGTTCCATGCTGCGCCTGCAAGGAGCTGCCGTGGACGCCATCAATCCCAGCGTAGAGCTGACCGAAGCCGACAGGATCGACCGCCTGCGGCTGATCCGGTCCGACAATGTCGGGCCGCGCACCTTCCGGTCGCTGGTCGATCATTTCGGCACGGCGCGCGCGGCGCTGGAGCGGCTGCCGGATCTCGCACGCCGCGGCGGTGCGCAGCGATCGGCGCGCATCTGTAGCGCCGAGGAGGCGAAGGCCGAGCTCGCCGCGAGCCGCAAGTTCGGCATCGCCTGGCTCGCGCCCGGCGAGGACGGCTATCCGGCGCGGCTGGCAACGCTCGACGATGCGCCGCCGCTGCTCGCCGTGCGCGGCGACAATGCCACGCTGATGCGGCCGATGATCGCGATCGTCGGCTCGCGCAACGCCTCCGGTGCAGGCTTGAAATTCGCCGGTCAGCTCGCCCGCGAGCTCGGCGAAGCCGGCTTTGTCGTCATCTCCGGCCTTGCCCGCGGCGTCGACCAGGCCGCGCACCGCGCCAGTGTCGAGAGCGGCACCATCGCCGTGCTCGCCGGCGGACATGATTGCATCTATCCGCCCGAGCATGGCGATCTGCTCGCAGCGATCCTCGATCGCAAGGGTGCTGCGATCTCCGAGATGCCGCTCGGCCATGAGCCGCGCGCCCGCGACTTCCCCCGCCGCAACCGGCTGATCTCGGGCGCCGCGCTCGGCGTGGTCGTGGTGGAGGCGGCGCACCGCTCGGGCTCGCTGATCACCGCGCGCATGGCCGCCGAACAGGGCCGCGAAGTGTTCGCGGTGCCCGGCTCGCCGCTCGATCCGCGCGCCGCCGGCACCAATGATCTGATCAAGCAGGGCGCGACGCTCGTCACCGAAGCCGCCGACGTCGTCAACGCCGTCGCACCGATCATGGAGCGGCCGCTGATGCGCAGCGCGAACGAGCCCGACAGCGAGCCGTTCGAAAGCGATCCGCAAGGACACGACCGCGACCAGATCACCGGCCTGCTCGGCCCTGCCCCTGTCACGATCGACGATCTCGTGCGGATGTCCGGCGCCTCGCCTGCCATCGTGCGCACCGTGCTCTTGGAGCTCGAGCTCGCCGGCCGGCTCGAACGCCACGGCGGTGGCTTGGTCTCGCTGCTTTAAGGAGAGTTCCGCTCGTCGAAGCGCGTGCGCGCCGAGGCGATCTGCTGCTGATGCGTGATCGCCCATTCGCCAAGTGCCCTCACCGGCTTTTGCAATCCGCGGCCGAGATCGGTCAGCTCGTAATCCACCCGCGGCGGAATGGTCGGGAAGATCGTGCGTGTGACCAGGCCGTCACGTTCGAGCCCGCGCAGCGTCAGGGTCAGCATCCGCTGCGAAATGCCGTTGATCATGCGCTTGAGCTCGTTGAAGCGCTTGGGCCCGTCACTCAGCATCATGATCACGAACACGCTCCATTTGTCGCCGACGCGCGCGAGGATCGAGGCGACGCCACGGCAGTCGGCGTGGTCGCGATCCGGCATCGGCGTGGCAGGCAAATCGATGTGCGCAGGTTTCAAAGATGTGCCCATGGCTCAAAAAGGTGCGTTCTTGCGGGGATTTCGATAGTCACTCATGTAGCTCTGGTTACAAACTTATACCAGGGTGATCCCGAATGAAACTCCTCCATCTCGACTCCAGCGTGCTCGGCCCCCACTCCGTTTCCCGGCAGGTCTCCGCCGCCATCGTCGACCGTCTCAGGCAGGCGACGCCATCGCTCGACCTCGTGTATCGCGACCTGACGCAGAGCCCGCTCGCCCATCTCTCCGGCTCGCATCTGGCGGCCGCGCAAGGCGCGCCTGCGCCGGCGGAACTCGGCCCCGACCTCGCCGCCAGCAAGGCCGCGCTGGACGAGTTTCTTGCGGCGGACATCGTCGTGATCGGCGCGCCCATGTACAATTTCACCATTCCGAGCCAGCTCAAGGCGTGGATCGACCGGGTCCTGGTGGCGGGGAAGACGTTCAGCTACGGCGCCAACGGCCCGCAGGGCCTCGCCGGCGGCAAGCGCGTGATCTTCGCGATCTCGCGCGGGGGCTATTACGGCGCGGGCACGCCCGCCGCATCGCTGGAGCACCTCGAAAGCTATCTGCGCGGCGTGTTCGGTTTCATGGGCATCCATCATCCCGAATTCATCACCGCCGACGGCATCCAGGTCGGGCCGGAGCATCGCGAGAAGTCGCTCGCAAGCGCGCTTGAGGCGGCAACCAGCCTGCGCGCGGCCTGAGGCAACGCCCACATCATCAGCCGCCGCAACATTGCCTGCGGCGGCTGATCGACCGGTGCGCGATCGGCGAAGCTAAAACCAGGAGCCCTGAATGCCGAGGATGACGGCGACGAGGGAAACGAACAGGCCGATGCCTGAGAAAAGAGCGACCCCGATGAACTCGGAGGTGTCGGAACGCTTGGCGGGAATGGTGGAGTTTTCGGTGTAAATACGCGGTGCTGAAATCGGGGAAGTAATACGAGCTGCCTTTGGCATATCGGGCTCCCTTGAAAATGAGTCTTCGTGACCCCCTGCCCGTAAAAGTGTCTTGGCAGCGCAAGCGAAGGTTCAACGCCTCACGCAAGGTTCAGAAAATACAGCTCGCGAGACGTGGGAACCGGCCGGCGCAACCACTCGCCGCTGCGCCGACCGATTCAATTTGCACCAAGATTGATCAGCCGCGATAGATCGGCGCGCCGCTCGGCGAGGCAACCGCGCCGCCGTCGACGAAGATTTCCTCGCCCTGCACATGGGCGGAATCGTCGGAGGCGAGGAACAGCACGGTCTTCGCGACGTGATCTGTTTCACCAATGCGCCCCAGCGGCGTCGTCAGCGCGATCCGCTTCTCGAACGCCTTCTCGGCTTCCGGTGTTGCGGTCGCAGGTCCCCAGATCGGTGTGCGGATCGCACCCGGCGCGACCACGTTGACGCGAATGCCGCGCGGAGACAGTTCAGATGCCATGATCCGCGCCATCGCCCGCACGCCGGCCTTGGCGGCGCCATACGCCGAATAGCCGGGAATGCCGAGCACGGAGATCACCGAGCCGCTGAGGATGATCGAAGCGTTGTCGTTGAGATAAGGCAGCGCGGACTGCACGGTGAAGAACACGCCGGTCAGATTGGTGCTGATGACCTTCTCGAAGACCTCCAGCGTGGCCGACCCCAGCGGCGTACCGCCGGCGATGCCGGCATTGGCGAACACGACGTCGAACTTGCCGAACTTTCCGGCGCCCTTCTTGATCGCAGCTTCGGTCGCGGCAATGTCGGTGGCGTCGGCGGTCAGCGCGAGCGCGTTCGGCCCGAGCTCGTTCGCGGCCGCCTCGAGCGTCTCCTTGTTGCGCCCGGTGATCACCACTTTGGCGCCCTCGGCCACGAACAGCTTTGCCGTTGCCAGTCCAATGCCGCTATTGCCGCCGGTGATCAGGGCCGTCTTGTTCTTCAGTCTCACGTTCGCCTCCAGTGGTTGCATCATAAAACTATGATTGCCATCTAGGCTATCTGGTTTTAATATGCAACCACACGAGCGCGTGAACGGCGACTGGACCGTGCGATCGCGAAAGGACCCGACCATGGTGAAACGAACGAGCTTCGAGGGCGACGCCTGCCCGATTGCACGCTCGCTGGAAGCGATCGGCGACCGGTGGTCCCTGCTGATCATCCGCGAGGCGCTGTTCGGCCTGCGCCGCTTCGGCGAGTTTCAGAGCAAGCTCGGCATGGCCAAGAACATCTTGTCGGCCCGGCTGGGCTCACTCGTGGACCACGGCATTTTAGCAACCGCCCCGGCGTCCGACGGCAGCGCCTATCAGGAATATGTGCTGACGCCGAAGGGCCGCGGCGTCTTCCCGGTGTTGGTAGCGCTGCGCCAATGGAGCGAGGAATTCGACGATCGCCCGTCGGAGATCGCGACCATCCTGGTCGATCGCGAGAGAGGCCGCCCGGTGCGCAAGCTGGAGCTGCGCGCAGAGGACGGGCGATTGCTGACGCAAGCCGATACCACGCTGAAGCCGCGGCCCGCACCGCGGCGGCGGTCGGCCTAGTAACGTCGAACTGCCACCAGCCCGTGAATTGGGGGGCCCCCCCGCCAAAAACAACAGCCCCCCCCGGCAAAAACGGGGTTTTGTGGTGGGCGCGGCGCG
>NZ_JBVVPQ010000032.1:73158-88158 GCF_055811695.1 Bradyrhizobium sp. MI1.3
CCCCTCCTGCCCGCCCCCCCAAAAAAACCCCCCCCCCCCCCGCGTCAACCCCTGGGGTTGGGGGCGCTACGCTCGCAATGACGGCGTGGCGGGACTTGTACAAGACATCGACAGCGTCAAAGATGGCGAGGTCCCACCAAAGTGGCACCACCATGCCCCTGCTCGCCATCGTCTATTTTTCCATCTCAGGCACCACCGAGAAGCTGGCGCATGCGGTTGCGCGCGGAGCGGATGGCAAGGCGGAGGTCTCGCTATGTCGCATCACCGGCGGCGACATCGTGTCAGGCCGCTTCCAGAATGAGAGCTTACTGGAGACCATCGACCACGCCGACGCAGTTGCATTTGGCAGCCCGACCTATATGGGCGGACCAGCCGCTCAGTTCAAAGCGTTTGCCGATGCTTCAAGTGATCGATGGAGCCGCCAGCAATGGGCCAACAAGATCGCAGCCGGATTCACGACGGGCGCATGCGCTGGCGGCGATCAACTCCACACACTGACCTACTTTTCCATTCTGGCCGCGCAGCACGGCATGCTCTGGTGCGGACTGGATATTCCGGGTGGGGAGGATCCGAGTGGCCGCAATCGGTTGGGCAGCCAGCTTGGCCTTGCGACGCATCTGGTCGACAGCGTCTTGCCTCAGACCGACCTCAGCACGGCCGAATATCTCGGTCAGCGATTGGCCAAAATGGCAAGCCGCAACGGCTAACCTCACCCGTCATTGCGAGCGTAGCGCCTATCAGGCGCATGTGCTGACGGAAAGGTCCGCGGTAGCTTCCCGACGCGGATACCACGCTGAAGCCGCGGCCGCCGCCGCGGGGGCGGTCAGCGGGTGCGCGCCATCTCTCCAACGTCGTCCTGGCGAAAGCCAGGACCCATTATCCCAAGCAGGAGTTTGGCGAAGACTCGTCACCGGGAATTCGCACCGCACTCAGGTCGATAGACCTCGCGGTATGGGTCCTGGCTTTCGCCAGGACGACTCCGGAGGGAGAGAGACAGCGTAATCGATTCCGCTCGGCATCCCCCCTCACGACAGCTTGCGCTTGCTCCGCAGCCGCAGATGCTCGTCGGCCTCCAGCTTGGTCATTCCCAGGAGATAGTGCAGCACGTCGAGCTTGTGCCGCTCGGCCAGCTTCCGCAGCGCCCCGACCTGCTCGGCGATGAAGGCGACCGCCTCCTCGACGCCGCCCTCCCCCGGTTCCTCGTGACGCGAGCCTCCCGCCGCGCGCGATGCGGCGCCCGCCCGTTTCTTTCCTGGCTTAGTCACCAGCCCCCACCCGAATCCATGCCCCTAGAAACATTACGCCGACATCGGCCGCAACTCAAAGGTGGTATTTTGCAACTTTCTCGATATGAAACTTTTCCCATCGGGATAGCTTTCAACACCCCTCGATTTGACAGCGAGGGCCTCACCACCCATGTTCGGGACGAAAGGGCCGACCCGAATCTCATCGAATTCGGCCCCAAATTTCCCCATAAGTTACTGGAACTACATGAATATCGTCATTGTGGAGTCGCCGGCGAAAGCCAAGACGATCAACAAGTATTTGGGCTCGTCCTACGAGGTTCTGGCCTCGTTCGGCCATGTCCGGGACTTGCCGGCGAAGAACGGCTCCGTCGATCCCGACGCCAATTTCAAGATGATCTGGGAGATCGATCCCAAGGCGGCCGGCCGGCTCAACGACATTGCCAAGTCCCTCAAGAACGCCGATCGCCTGATTCTCGCCACCGACCCTGATCGCGAGGGCGAGGCCATCTCCTGGCACGTGCTGGAGGTCTTGAAAGAGAAGCGCGCGCTCAAGGACCACAAGATCGAGCGCGTGGTGTTCAACGCCATCACCAAGCAGGCGGTCACGGACGCCATGAAGCATCCGCGCCAGATCGACGGTGCGCTGGTCGACGCCTATATGGCGCGCCGCGCGCTGGACTATCTGGTCGGCTTCACCCTCTCCCCCGTGCTGTGGCGCAAGCTGCCGGGCGCCCGCTCGGCGGGCCGCGTGCAGTCGGTGGCGCTGCGGCTGGTCTGCGACCGCGAGCTCGAGATCGAAAAGTTCGTTGCGCGCGAATACTGGTCGCTGATCGCGACCCTGCTGACGCCGCGCGGCGACGCCTTCGAGGCACGTCTGGTCGGCGCCGACGGCAAGAAGATCCAGCGGCTCGACATCGGCACCGGCGCGGAAGCCGAAGACTTCAAGAAGGCGCTGGAAGCCGCCAGCTACGCCGTGACCACGGTCGATGCCAAGCCGGCCCGGCGCAATCCGCAGGCGCCCTTCACCACCTCGACGCTGCAGCAGGAAGCCAGCCGCAAATACGGGTTTGCGCCGGCGCATACCATGCGCATCGCGCAGCGGCTCTATGAAGGCATCGACATCGGCGGCGAGACCACCGGACTCATTACTTATATGCGTACCGACGGCGTGCAGATCGATCCGTCCGCGATCACCCAGGCCCGCAAGGTGATCGGCGAGGATTACGGCAACGCCTATGTGCCGGACGCGCCGCGTCAGTACCAGGCCAAGGCCAAGAACGCCCAGGAAGCCCACGAAGCGATCCGGCCGACCGACATGTCGCGCCGCCCCGACAGCATGAGCCGCAAGCTCGAGTCCGACCAGGCGAGACTCTATGAACTGATCTGGAAGCGCACCATCGCGAGCCAGATGGAATCGGCCGAGCTGGAACGCACCACGGTCGACATCACGGCGAAGGTTGGCGGCCGCACGCTGGACCTGCGCGCCACCGGCCAGGTCGTCAAGTTCGACGGCTTCCTCGCACTTTATCAGGAAGGCCGCGACGACGAGGAGGACGAGGACTCCCGCCGCCTGCCCGCGATGAGCCCCAACGACGCGCTGAAGCGGCAGTCGCTCGCCGTCACCCAGCACTTCACCGAGCCGCCGCCGCGCTTCTCCGAGGCCTCGCTGGTCAAGCGCATGGAAGAGCTCGGCATCGGCCGGCCCTCCACCTATGCCTCGATCCTCCAGGTCCTCAAGGACCGCGGCTACGTCAAGCTCGAGAAGAAGCGCCTGCACGGCGAGGACAAGGGCCGCGTCGTGGTCGCCTTCCTCGAAAGCTTCTTTGCCCGCTATGTCGAATACGACTTCACTGCCAATCTGGAAGAGCAGCTCGACCGCGTCTCCAACAACGAGATTTCCTGGCAGCAGGTGCTGAAGGATTTCTGGACCGGCTTCATCGGCGCGGTCGACGAGATCAAGGATCTGCGCGTAGCCCAGGTGCTCGACGTGCTCGACGAGATGCTGGGCCAGCACATCTATCCGGCGCGCACCGATGGCGGCGACATCAGGCAATGCCCGAGCTGCGGCAACGGACGGCTGAATCTGAAGGCCGGCAAGTTCGGCGCCTTCGTCGGCTGCTCGAACTATCCGGAATGCCGTTACACCCGTCAGCTCGCCGCCGACGGCGAGGCCACGGCCGATCGTTCGCTCGGCCAGGACCCTGATACGGGTCGCGATGTCTGGGTCAAGGCCGGCCGGTTCGGTCCCTACATCCAGCTCGGCGAACAGAAGGATTATGCGGAGGGCGAGAAGCCGAAGCGCGCGGGCATTCCGAAGGGGACTTCCCCTGGAGATGTCGAGCTCGACCTTGCGCTCAAGCTGCTGTCGCTGCCACGCGAGATCGGCAAGCACCCGGAAACGGGTGAGCCCATCACCGCGGGTCTCGGCCGCTTCGGGCCGTTCGTGAAGCACGAGAAGACCTATGCCAGCCTCGAGGCCGGCGACGAAGTGTTCGACATCGGCATCAACCGGGCGGTGACGCTGATCGCGGAGAAGATCGCCAAGGGCCCGAGCCGCCGCTTCGGCGCCGATCCCGGCAAGGCGATCGGCGATCATCCCAGCCTCGGCACCGTCACGGTGAAGGGCGGCCGCTACGGCGCCTATGTCACGGCGGGCGGCGTCAACGCGACGATCCCGAGCGACATCGAGAAAGACGCCATCACGCTGCCGCAGGCGATCGCGCTGATCGACGAGCGCGCGGCCAAGGGCGGCGGCAAGAAGCCGAAGAAGGCGGCCAAGCCCGCCAAGGCCAAGAAGGCTGCGGCGAAGGCCGCCGACGGCGATGACGCCGCGCCAAAAACCAAAAAGCCGGCCGCGAAGAAGGCGGCCAAACCCAAATCCGAATCCACCAGCAAGGCGCGCGCCGCCGTGTCGTCGACGGCCAAAACGTCGCCGACCAAGGCAGCTGGCGCCAAAGCTCCGGCCAAGAAAAGTGCCGGCACCAAATAGAGGTTAAGTGAAACGCAAGAATGACCGTGGCTTTCCCGACAGGGCAGCCATCGTCGCCTTCATCAAGGCAAATCCCGGAAAGGTCGGAACCCGCGAAATTGCGCGCGAGTTCGGCCTGAAGAACGCCGACCGCATCGAGCTCAAGCGCATGCTGCGCGAGCTCGCCGACGACGGGCTCGTCAAGAAAAAGCGCCATACGATTTCAGAGCCGGACAGCCTGCCGCCGACGCTGGTCGCCGACATCACCGGCCGCGACGCCGACGGCGAGCTGGTCGCCTCCCCCACCGAATGGGACGAGGTCGAAAGCGGCGAACCGCCAAAGATCCTCATCACGATGCCGCGCCGGCCCAAGCCCGGCACCGCGGCCGGCGTCGGCGATCGCGCGCTGCTGCGCGTCGAGCGCTCCGATGAGACCGAAGGCCCGGCCTACCGCGGCCACATCATCAAGGTCTTCGACAAGACCAAGAGCCGCATCCTCGGCGTCTTCCGCAGCCTGCCCGAAGGCGGCGGACGGATCATCCCGGTCGACAAGAAGTCCGCCGACCGCGAGCTGAACATCGCCGCGACCGAGACGCACGGCGCGCAGGACGGCGATCTCGTCAGCGTCGACATCATCCGCTCGCGCGGCTTTGGGCTGGCGTCGGGCCGCGTCAAGGAGAAGCTCGGCTCGGTCAAGTCGGAGAAGGCGATCAGCCTGATCGCGATCTACGCGCACGACATCCCGCTGCAATTCCGCCCCGCGGCGGAGCGCGAGGCCGAAGCGGCGGAGCCGGCCAATTTGAAGGGGCGCGAGGACTGGCGCGACGTCCCGCTGGTCACCATCGATCCGCCGGATGCCAAGGATCACGACGACGCGGTGCACGCGCAGCCGGATCCTGATCCCAACAACAAGGGCGGCTTCATCGTCGATGTCGCCATCGCCGATGTGAGCTTCTACGTGCGACCGGGCACCGCGCTTGACCGCGACGCGCTCGACCGCGGCAACTCGGTCTATTTCCCCGACCGCGTCGTGCCGATGCTGCCCGAGCGCATCTCCAACGATCTGTGCTCGCTGGTGCCGGGCGAGCCGCGCGGCGCACTCGCGGTGCGGATGATCATTGCGCCCGACGGGCGCAAACGCTCGCACAGCTTCCACCGCATCCTGATGCGCTCCGCAGCCAAGCTGAGCTACGCCCAGGCGCAGGCCGCGATCGATGGGAGGCCGGACGACACCACCGGCCCCCTGCTCGATCCGATCCTGCGGCCGCTTTATGCGGCCTATGCCTGCGTCAAGCGCGCGCGAGACGAGCGCGATCCGCTCAATCTCGATCTGCCCGAGCGCAAGATCCTGTTGAAGAGCGACGGCACGGTCGACCGCGTCGTCGTGCCCGACAGGCTCGACGCGCACAAATTGATCGAGGAGTTCATGATCCTCGCCAATGTCGCGGCAGCCGAGATGCTCGAGAAGAAATCGCTGCCGCTGATCTACCGCGTGCATGACGAGCCGACCCTGGAAAAGGTCCACGCGCTCGCGGAATTCCTGGAGACGCTGGACGTTCCCTTCGCGAAATCAGGCGCGTTGCGCCCCGCTCTGTTCAACCGCGTGCTGGCGCAGCTCGAAGGCCACGACCATTTTCCGCTGGTCAGCGAGGTCGTGCTGCGCGCCCAGGCACAGGCCGAATACTCCTCGGAGAATTACGGTCATTTCGGCCTGAACCTGCGCCGTTATGCGCATTTCACCTCGCCGATCCGCCGCTATGCCGACCTCGTCGTGCACCGTGCGCTGGTTCGCGCGCTCGGTCTCGGCGAAGGCGCGCTGCCCGACACCGAGACGCCGGAAACGTTGAGCGAAGTCGCAGCCCACATCTCGGTCACCGAGCGGCGCGCGATGAAAGCGGAGCGCGAGACCGTCGACCGCCTGATCGCCCATCACCTCGCCGACCGCATCGGTTCGAGCTTCCAGGGTCGCGTCTCCGGCGTCACGCGCGCCGGCCTGTTCGTCAAGCTCGCTGAGACCGGCGCCGACGGCCTGATCCCGATCCGATCCCTCGGCACGGAATATTTCAACTATGACGAGGGCCGCCACGCCCTCGTCGGCACGCGCAGCGGCACCATGCATCAGCTCGGTGACGTCGTCGACGTCCGCCTGATCGAAGCAGCTCCCATCGCAGGCGCCCTGCGCTTCGAGCTGCTGTCATCGACGGGTGAGACCGCGCCGCGGCACCGCAGGTCCTCCGGTCCGCAACGCCGCCCCTCGTTCAAGGCGCATCCGGGGCGCAGTCCCGACAAGAAGCGCAAGCCGGACAAGCCGAAGCCCGGCAAAGGGAAAAAGACCAAGGGAAAAAGCAAGGGCAAGGGTCAGAAGGGCAAGGCATGGTGAGCACAGCCCCGAAGATCTGGACCCGCGAGACCGGCCTCGTCGAGAAGCGCGACGTCTTTGCTGCGATAAGGCGCGGCTTTCGCGGCCGCTGCCCGCGCTGCGGCGAAGGAAAGCTGTTCCGCGCCTTCCTGAAGACCGCAGACAATTGCGCGGTCTGCGGCCTCGATTTTACGCCGCACCGGGCCGACGATCTGCCCGCCTATCTCGTCATTGTCATCGTCGGCCATATCGTGGTGCCCAGCATCCTCTGGATCGAGACCAATTACACCACGCCGGTCTGGATCAGCTTCGCGGCCTATCTGCCCTTCACCTTCGTCGCCTCGCTGGCGCTGCTGCAGCCGGTGAAGGGAGCCGTGGTCGGATTGCAATGGGCCCTGCGCATGCACGGGTTTGACGAGAACCCGACGGATGGTATTCCGCCGGTGTAAGCAAAATAAGCAAAAGTGGTTTGGGTGAGGACATGACGGATACGGCGCAGGCGGAAAAGGCGAAGATCCACGAGGGCAAGGAAGCCGACCATCATCCCTATTTCCGCCCGCGGGATGCGGCGACACTGATCCTGGTCGACCGCAGCGGAGCCATTCCAAAGGTCCTGGTCGGCAAGCGCCACGACAAGGTGGTGTTCATGCCCGGAAAATTCGTTTTCCCCGGCGGCCGCGTCGACAAGGACGATTTTCGCGTGCCGTGCGCGGCGCCTGTAACCGCCGAGCTGGAAGCCAATCTCGCCAAGGGCAGTCCGAAGACGCCGGCCTCGCGCGCCAAGTCGCTGGCGATTGCCGCGATCCGCGAGGCCTGCGAGGAAACCGGCCTCTGCCTGGGACGCAAGGCCGAGGGCAAGGCGAAACTGGAAGGCGCCTGGAAGCCGTTCGCGGATGCGGGCCTGTTGCCCGATCCCTCTAGCCTGTTCCTGATCGCGCGCGCGATCACCCCGCCCGGCCGCGTCAAGCGGTTCGACACGCGCTTCTTCACGGCGGACGCCTCCGCGATCACCCATCGCGTCGACGGCGTGATCCATGCCGATGCCGAGCTTGTCGAATTGGTCTGGGTCGAGCTCGGCTCAAAGCCGCTCGCCGATCTGCATCCGATGACGCGCAATGTGCTCAACGAGCTCGACGCGCGCCTTGCCGCCGGCCCGCTCCGCCATGATGCGCCGGTGCCGTTCTTCCATTTCTACGGCGGCAAGATGCAGAAGGATATTTTGAGCTGACTGGCCGCGCGGGCCCACGTCTCTCCTCCGTCATTCCGGGACGCGCGTAGCGGCGAACCCGGAATGACGCGAATGTGCTGAGCGCGCATCGAAAAACAAAATAATCTTCCCGCCTCCCCCGATGGCGGAGTTCCTGGGCATGCCTATGTCTTCCGGAACGACACCAAGAACGGACACCGGGCGATGGCACAACGGCAACTCAAGCTTGGCGCGTTCATGCGCCCGATCAGCATCCACACCGGCGCCTGGCGCTATCCCGGGGCCTGGCCGGACGCCAATTTCAACTTCGGCCACATCAAGACGCTGATCCAGAAGCTCGAGGCCGGCAAGTTCGACGCCTTCTTCATGGCCGATCACCTCGCCGTGCTGAACATGCCGGTCAATGCGCTGAAGCGCAGCCACACGGTCACCTCGTTCGAACCGTTCACGCTGTTGTCGGCGCTCTCCGCCGTCACCGAGCGGATCGGCCTGATCGCGACGGGCTCGACCACGTTCGACGAGCCCTATCACGTCGCGCGGCGCTTCGCCTCGCTCGACCATCTCAGCGGCGGGCGTGCGGGCTGGAACATCGTCACCACCTCGAACCCGGATGCGGCGCTGAATTTCGGCCTCGACGACCACATGGAGCACGCCGAGCGCTACAAGCGCGCCCGCGAGTTCTACGACGTTGTCACCGGCCTGTGGGATTCCTTTGCCGACGACGCCTTCGTCCGCGATGTCGACAGCGGCGTGTTCGTCGATCCCGCCAAGATGCATGTGCTCGACCATCACGGCAAATATCTGAAAGTGCGCGGTCCCCTCAACATCGCCCGCCCCGTCCAGGGCTGGCCGGTGATCGTGCAGGCCGGCGCCTCCGAGGATGGCAGGCAGCTCGCCGCCGAGACCGCGGAAGCCGTCTTCACCGGCGGCGGCAGTCTTGCCGACAGCCAGAAACTCTATGCCGACATCAAGGGCCGCATGGAGAAGGCCGGCCGCGATCCCGAACACCTCAAGATCCTGCCCGGCGCCTTCGTCGTGGTCGGCGACAGCGTCGACGAGGCCAGGGAGAAGCGCGCGCTGCTCGACAGCCGCGTGCATTACGACAGCGCCATCGCCTCGCTCTCGGTCATCCTCGGCACCGATGCCTCCGGCTTCGATCCGGATGGACCGCTTCCCGAAATTCCCGAGACCAACGCCAGCAAGAGCGGCCGCCAGCGCATGGTTGACCTCGCCGCTCGCGACAAGCTCACGGTGCGCCAGCTCGCCCAACGCGTCGGCGGCTATGGCGGGCTATCCTTCGTCGGCACGGCCAAAACCATCGCCGACCAGATGGAGGAATGGCTGGTCGGGCGCGGCTCCGACGGCTTCAACATCATGTTCCCGTTCCTGCCCGCCGGCCTCGACGATTTCGTCGACAAGGTGGTCCCGGAGCTCCAGCGCCGCGGGATTTTCCGGAAAGAGTACGAAGGGCCCACTTTGAGAGAGAATCTGGGCCTGCCGCGGCCGAAAAACCGGTTCTTCGAGGCCTGATTGGCCCGATTTGAGTGCTTTTCGAGCCCTAAAATCTTGACATCAGGCGGTTTCTGGCTAGGTTGCCGGCCAACGCGGGCCATTTGGCCGGCTCCAGATTCCCTTCATTCCTGAGGTACTGAACATGGCCAAAGCGGTCACCATCAAGGTCAAGCTCGTGTCCTCGGCCGACACCGGCTTCTACTACGTCGCCAAGAAGAATTCGCGCACCATGACCGACAAGCTGGTCAAGAAGAAGTACGATCCCGTCGCGCGCAAGCACGTCGAATTCCGCGAAGCCAAGATCAAGTAAGCAAGATCGCGGAACGTAGAAGACTTTTGCGGGGCCCTTTCGGGCCCCGTTTTATTTTGGCCCCTCTCTCGTGTCCCGGACGCGCAGCAGCGCCCCGTGGACGTGACGCTGCGCTGCGACCGGGGCACGAGAGCTGAGCTCGGCGCAGCGAGTCATCGCCAGTTATTCTATCAACCCTCGGTTGCCCGCCTCCAAATGTATGTTACCGTGCACTTGCCGGGCGGAATGTCCGTCCCGGCTTTGGAAGGACATGGTCATGAGATTCTCATCAAGCCTTGTCGTGCCTTCAGCCGTCGCTGCCTTGTCGACCGTCTTGCTGTGCGCGCCGGCAGCGTCGCAAATCCCAACCGGCTCCGCCGCCACGATTCCCCCCGTCACGGTCGACGCGCCGAAACAGGTGGCAAGGCCGCATCTGTCGGAGCGGGGAGTAAACACAATTGCGCCGCGTCGGACTGTATCAACAGCTCGAACGCCAACCGCGCGCACGCCTTCCTATGCGCCGGGTTCTGTGATGGGGAGGATTGCCAGCCTGGAGAAAGTCGCCAGCAGCTGCAACGGCGGCTGTGCATCAAGCTTCCGGCACGGCAACGAGCCCTGGATTGGATGCAGCGAGTCGGGCGGTAACGTGAACTATGGACCTTTCTCGCCAACGTGCCGAGACACCATCACCCATACATCCTACGAGAATTGCGTCGAGACGAAGGTGTTCCTGGGCGAGTTTCGAAACAGAGCTCACTGGTTTTGCAGCAGCCTGCAGGCCGGCAACAGGTTCAAGGTCGCCGATCTCAAGCGGTCAGGACGCACGCGTTAGTCCATGCCGTCCGCCGGCTTTCTGGCGCAGTTGAACTTAGGCCTGCTGTCGTAAGCTCGCGGACGTCACGGACCTTGACGGGGCCTTTTCTGGTCCCGTCTTGAGCGCGCGCGTGTCCCGGGCGCGCTGCAACGCGCAAGCGTTGCTGCGCAGAACCGGGACCCAGAAAGCAACACAACAGAACGCCGAGACATGGGCCCCGGCTCTGTCGCCTCCGCTATGCGCTCCCGCTTCTGCCGATCACCGCGAGACGATCAGGGCGCCGCAACTGCAACCGTTTCTTCGATGATCCTCACTGGTCCATTTTCGCTGGTGAGTATGGATGAGTAATAACCGTGAAACGGACGGTCTCCTACTTTGGCCTCCCATGTTCCAGCGTTGAGGACGAAGCCGCCTTCGGTGCGAGAGAGGGTTCTTTGAACCGAATAGTCGTGCAGTCCGAGCTTGAGGGCGACGCTGAAGCTCTGGCGAATGGCATCCCTGCCCTGAAAGATCCCGCTGGGTGTCACCCGCACAGCGTTCTCCGTAAATGTTGCGGCCATACTGTCGAGGTCACCGCGATTGTACGCTTCTGAAAAATGCTTGTGCATCTCGTCCATGGCGGCAGCGTCAAGCGTCTCTCCCGCAATCGTCATGCGCGGAATGGCGAGCAGCAGGCAGAGGATAAAACTCGCTGACCTCAATGCCATGTTGTTACCTCCGTTGAGTTCACTTTTGTGAATTGATTATCGCTACGGTCCGTTCGACACCGAGCGTTGCGGCACCTCAATAAGTGGCCCAGTCCCGTGCTAAACTTGCGCCTCCGCTTTCGCACTCTGGCCATTTCGAACCAGGCGCGGCTCCGTTCCCGCCAAAAGTCTTTGGATGTTCGCACGATGGCGGATGATCACATAGAGGCCGCCTCCGATCACCAGAAACCGGTACGGCAATGGGTGCTCGACCGCGCAGACAAGAACGATTGCCGTCAACGCCGCGAGCATCGAGCTCAAGGAAACGATCCGGGTGATAGCCAGCACGAAGCAAAAGGCGGCTGCAGCTCCCAATCCAACGGGCCAGGACATCGCCAGCAACATACCGAGTCCGGCGGCAGCCGACTTGCCGCCCGTGAAGTTCAGCCAGATCGATCGGCTATGTCCCAACAGCACGGCAATTCCAGCCAGACAAACAGCCCACGGCACCCAGAGCTGCAGATCAGAAGCTGTCGGCGACGGGGATAATTCTGCATAGAGCCAGGGACAGAACGAGCGCGCAACGATGATGGCACCCAGGCCCTTCAGCACATCGCCGACGAGCACGAACAAGGCAGGCCATTTGCCGAGAGTGCGCAAGACATTCGTTGCCCCGGTGGACTTGGAGCCATGCCTTCGGATGTCGATACCCCTGAGCAGTTTCCCCGCCAGATAGCCCGTGGGGACCGAGCCGAGGAGATAGGCCATCAACAACCCAACCGCGCCCGCTGTCCAAAAAGCCATGGGTCTTAGGTCCAGTTTGAACGCTGTTCTATCCCCGACTTCGTCTGACCGCCATGGGTCACAAGCCGCCGCCGATGCAGGTTCAGGTCGGCGTCCGGATGACCGGCGAGACCGGACTTCGCGGCGGCTCGGGCGTTCTTCGGCTTAAGGCCAAAAGCTCGCCTCGCGCCAATTGCTCAATTTCTCCGAACTTGGTCGAATGGATCTTTAACGAGGCGAGGCTAATTGCGAGAATGGTAGTTAACCCGGGAACGAACGATGAGATGGCTCAGGTGGCAGTTCACGCACAGTGACGTCTTCGTCGTCCTCTTTGCCGTTGTTCTGATATGTGTCTGTACTGTCGTTCTTGTTCGATATCCGTCCGTTCATCAGGCGTCTGGCTTCGGCCGAGATTGGGATTGCAAGAGCGTCCCCAACAGTGAGCCAGTTTGCATCAAGAAAACTAGCCATTAGCTTGACGACTGCTATGGGTCACAAACGGTCCTCCACCGGCTGGGCGCGGCAGGTCAGCTATGGGCCATAAGCGGTCCTGGACCGGTTGCTTGTGGCAGGTCGGCTATGGGTCTTGGCTGCGTGAAAACGCCAGGACGCTTGGCGGCGATAGAACAAGTTATTCGCTGAAGACCATCTTCGCAGTCGAACGCGAAAGTGCATTGAACTTAGAAAGCGAACTGAAGAATGTAATTCTAGCTCGGTTTCGATCTTGGTCGATTCCCACTGGATCGTAGCCGCTCGCGCAACGCCTAGATCAAGAGGTCATGCGGCGCGAAAATGAAATCCTGAGGCCTGAGTGCTTCCTCGCTATGCACCACAAGGTCATTGCCTGAGCTGAGCGTGATCGTGCTTTCATGTGTCGTGGGATCAAACGCTGAGATGGTAACTCCACTGAAGTCCTCGATGCCAAGCGTAGATACATCGATGTGGTCGGTTCCCAAATTCGAGAGACCCTGGCCGAAGTCCTCGATCTTGTCGTGTCCATTATTGAAGTTGAACACGAAAGCATCGTTGCCTCCCTTGGCGTCGCCTAGCATCACCTGAGCGTCACCCCACATGTCGTCGTTTCCGGTGCCGCTAATTAGCTTATCATTGCCGCCACATGCATTGTCCGCCATGGTCTGGGCATCCCCGAACAGGGTGCTGTTAAACGTCCCGATTGCCTGTGCAGCCGTCACATTCAACCCTGTAAGAATGTCGCAGCCCCCGTAAGCACTGTCCGACATAGTTTGGCCGTCGCCAACGAACACGATCGTGCCATGTGCTTGAGCAAAAGAGGGAGGTGCGGCAGTTAACAGGTCATTCCCGCCCTGAGCATTGCCAGACATGCTTTGTGCGTCGCCTACACCTAGACTGCTTCCGCCGGATTGACCGATAACCAATGTGTCGTTGCCGCCGCGAGCGTTGCCGGACATTGTCGATGCATCGCCATAGATTAGAGCGGTGGAATCGGCAGCCCCGCTGAATGTGTCGTCGCCGCCAACGGCCTGGTCGCCGAGGTTGCCGCCCGCGTCCCCATAGAAGAATAGACGGCCATCATTGCCTGCGATGAAGTTGTCATTGCCACCATGCGCGTGGTCCGACAGGCTGCCGCCCGCATCGCCATAGAATGTGCAATCACCCTGCCCGCTGCTGTTGATGACCGTATCGTTGCCACCAATGGCATGGCCGCTCATATTGCTCCCAGCGTCACCGTAGATGACGGCCGTGTTCTGTAAGCCCTTCAGCTTAAAGATGTCATCGCCGGCCAGCGTGTAGTTGGAAATATCTCTGCCTGCGTCGCCATAGAGCATGTAGTTTCCATCGTGATGAAAGCCCTGGCTGAGATCAAGAATATCGTTGCCAGCGACGCCGTGGCCCAAGATGTTGCCGCCCGCATCGCCATACATCACAACCGGCTGATGGGCATCCGATTTGAGCATCCCCACGAACAAAAGTGTATCGTTGCCCCCGGTTGCGTAGCCGGAGATATCGCCTCCAGCATCGCCAAACATACTGATGTTGAACGGCAGATTGCTGACGCTAGCCGTCAGGGTGTCATCGCCGCCGGTCGCATGCCCGGACATGTTACCACCAGCATCACCGTACATACTTAATTTGACAGGAACAAACGACGAGGGATCTGTAGGAGAGACCGTGGCATTTAGACTGTCATTCCCGCCAGCGCCGTAGTCGTAGATATTTCCGACTGCATCTCCGTAAAGAGCGAGCGTCGAGAAGCTACCATCCGCGTTGATGGTGTCATCTCCACCGCGAGCATGATCCAATATGTTCTTCCCGGCATCACCAAACACACCATTGGTTGAACTTGAAAAGCCGGTTAAGACATCATCAATACCGAATTGATGATCGAAAAGATTGCTGTCCGTAATTGGAATACGTTTGACCATGGTTTTCCTCCTTGAAATGACGGAAGCTTATTAGTCAAAGCGTTTATGATTGATCGTCTGTTGAGCTGCACAAGGAATTGCTTCCTGAACAAAAGCATCGGGCTCAACGGCACCTTTCAGAAGACCGTCGATGCCACAACCGGAAAACTGGATGCTGGTCAGGCTATGTCTATTGCGATCACCTAATGGCACTGCACTAAAATTGCCTACAACGTTGCATTCATAGCACCCGACCGTATCTGCGCGCATCACTCGAAGGCGATTAACTCGCATGCTGGCGGAAAATTAAACTCTTTAAACGCAATTAATGCAAATTAAATATGTTCCGTTTGCGAACTGCGATGATAATTTTCACCCCCGGTTGTTCGCTCTTCGCCACTCCCTCAGGGGCAGCTCGATACGCTGGAGTCCGCTGCGGGGCAAAGGCTGCCCTCGGCACCTAATATGACCTTGGTCAACTCACCTCTCGGAAGCGGACCTGGCTGCGCGCGGGGCAGAGGTCGGCCACGAGCCGACATCATTTCGTACGAAAAGGCCGTCACCTGAGACGGCCTCAGTCGTTCCAGATGCGTTCGCCGCATTCGCATTCGAACATGTGGATGAGGTTCCCGGTTTCCATGTTCAGGATCGCGCGAACTAGCACTAGCTGCTTTTCGCAGACACGACATCTCCGGTCCGAACTACTTTCGATTACTGCGATCTTCTCTGCGCGGAGCAGATCCATATTAAA